>JAQUQP010000018.1 GCA_028716025.1 bacterium
TGATATCACTAAACAGGACCTTAATGGTATAGCCGCGTTCCAAACGAAAATCACCTACTAAAAGAATAGCTGATCCTAAAAGTATCAAACTGACCAAGACCAGCAATCCTACTTTAGTTTCCTGGCTTAAGCCCATGTAATTCTCCTTTGGATTAACCCCGGTCTTCCAAAGTAATAGGACCTTTGGCCGTACCGGTAATAAATTGCTTTACAACTGGATCTGAGGTGTTTTTGATCTCATCCGGAGTTCCCACTTGCTGTATCACGCCATGATACATCATGGCAATCCGGTCAGCAACGGTATAAGCACTGACCATATCATGGGTCACGACAATCGAAGTTACGCCAAGTTTTTCTTTCATATTAATGATCAGGTCATTGACCGCGTCTGACATAATCGGGTCAACACCCGTAGTCGGCTCATCATATAAGATATATTGTGGTTTGGCCGCGATAGCCCTAGCCAGCCCCACCCTTTTGCGCATACCCCCCGAGAGTTCAGAGGGCATGGTTTGTTCAATTCCTTCCAGCCCTACCAGGCGCAGGCATTCAGTGACCCGTTCTTGGATCTGTTTTTCATCACTCATCAAGTGCTGGGTACGTAATCCGAAGCTGATGTTCTCACTGACATTCATGGAATCAAAGAGAGCCGCCCCCTGGAACAAGAAACCGAATTTTTTTTGGATACTCTGTAACTCCAACGGCGGCAAGATGGAAATATTTACATCATCTACTTCAACTGCTCCTTTATCCGGCTTCATCAAACCAACGATATGCTTGAGAGTCACGCTTTTGCCGCAACCGCTGCGCCCAATGATCACCATTGTTTCGCCGGCATTAATGGTCAAATCTAAACCTCTTAAAACTTCCTGCTGACTAAATTTTTTATAAACTCCAGTTAATTTGATCATATCAACCGATCCCGAAAAATTGCAGGATATTGGTGAGAAAAGTATCGGAAACCAGGATGAGCACCATGGAAATAACCACGGACTGGGTTGTTGACTTTCCCACTCCTTCAGCCCCGCCCTCAGTGGTAAATCCCTTATAGCAGCTAATCAAAGCAATAATAATACCGAACACCACGCACTTGATCAGGCCATGAATAATATCCTTACCCCGCATAAAGTCAACTATATCATGATAATATCTAGTTGAAGGAATAGCCATTTTATACACACTGACAAAGAATCCTCCAAGAATGCCTAATATATTTGAATAGATGGTCAATATGGGGACCATAACGATGCAAGCTAAAAAACGCGGCACGACCAGGTATTTGACCGGGTTGGCCCCTAAGGTATACAACGCATCAATCTGTTCCGTTACCCGCATAGTGCCCAACTCGGCAGTAATAGCGGCCCCCACCCGACCGGCGATAACAATTGAAGTTAGCACCGGTCCGAGTTCTTTCACCATAGAAAAACCAACCGCGGTTCCTACATATAATGGTTCACCGAGAATATTCTTGGACGCGGCACCCATCTGTAAAGCCAAGACCATCCCCACTGAGACACTGGTCAAGGAAGCGACCACCAGGGAATTGACACCAACTTCATTTAATTGCTTAGTGATATTTTTATAGTCATAAGGCCGGCGGAAAGTCCAGAATACTATCTGTATAAAAAGCATTACTAGTTTACCAATATGATCAGCAAACCCGACTACTTTTTTTCCCAGGAATTTAATAAATTTGTCTTCCTCAATGCGTTCTTCTATCTTTTGTTCTATACTTTCTCCGGGAAGATGCTTATGCACACTAGACTCCAACAATTCACGAAATTCTAATATCTAAATCCTAAACAATATCGAATGTTCAAAATTCAAATAGTACAATGTTTGGAAAATTTGTATTTTGTGCTTATAATTTGTTTCGAATTTAGGATTTAGGATTTCGAATTTCGTATTTGTCTTACTTGTATATCCTCGGTACCCGCGCTGTTATGCCGCACACAATTTCATAACTGATAGTCTTAGCCCACTCAGCGACTTCATTGACCGTAATAGTTTCCTGGCCTTGTTTACCGATCAAGACAACTTCTGTCCCGACATCGATCCCTTTCATACCGGTAAGATCGATCATGCACATATCCATGCATACCCGCCCGATGACCGGAACTCTTCTCCCTTGTACCAGGACTTCCGCCTCATTCGCCAGGCTCCAAGCATAGCCATCGGCATATCCTATAGGTAACGTGCCAATGAAAGAATTCCGTTTAGTGACGAAAGTACGACTATAACTAACGCTATTACCCTTGGGCAAACGTTTTAGATAAACGATCTTAGTCTTTAAACTTAGCACCGGATGCAAAGTGATCTGCTTTTCAGCGCCCTTGAATGGTGCTATACCATACATCATTAAGCCTGGCCGCACCATATTGAAAGCATAATCCTTGTATTTAAGGATAGCGGCACTGCCACTGACATGTTTATATTTTACAGCGATCCGCTCCCGTTCCAATTCCTTAATGATCCTGACAAATATCCCTATTTGCCCGCGGGAGAAGGGTTCATCACTTTCAGCTGAAGCTAAATGAGTATATAATCCTTCCATTTCAATAAACGGAAGTGTTTTGATCTTTTTAATGGTATTGACTGCAGAGACCGGGCGGACACCAATCCGTCCCATGCCCGTATCCACTTTCAGATGAAATTTTATTTTTTGCTTATGTTTTGCGGCCATACGGGAGAGAGATCGGGCGCCAGCCAAGCTGGCAATAGTGGGGATAAGATCGTACTCTAGGACAAACTTGAAATTACTAAAAGGGAAAATACTGCCTAATATTAAGATCGGCGCCTTTATCCCCGCCTTGCGCAAGGCAATGGCTTCCTCGATCAGGGCCACTCCCAAGTAACACCGCTGTTTTTCACAAATCCTGGCCACTTCCAACGCGCCATGGCCATAAGCATCTGCTTTGACAATAGCCAGGATCTTGGTATGCCGGCGTATTTTCCGGCTGATGTTTTTAAGATTCTGGACAAGCGCCGGTAAATCTATCTCTGCCCAGGTCGGCCTTAAGAGCAACAGCGTCTCCTTCTAGTATCCTGTTATTATCTATTTTACTGCCGCATACTGCGGTTGCTGCTGTAAGTTTTCAAACTTGGCAAATTCTTCCAAGAAATTCAATTTAATTATACCCGTGGGACCATTGCGTTGTTTGCCGATAATAATCTCAGCGATCCCCTTTTCGTCAGGTAATACTTCCTGGTTCTGCTGACGTTTATAATACTCTTCCCGGTAAATAAAAGCTACCAGGTCGGCATCCTGCTCGATCGCCCCAGATTCCCGCAAATCAGCCAGTTGCGGCCGTTTACCCTCGGTGCGTTTTTCCGGGGAACGATTTAACTGGGATAAGGCTATTACCGGCACTTGCAGTTCTTTGGATAATATTTTGAGCGCCCGAGTAATATCGGAAATATCCTGTTGCCGGTATTCAATGCGGCCGCTACGGCCAGGCATTAATTGCAAATAGTCAATAACGACCAGACCCAAGCCATGTTCATGTTTTAAGCGTCTCGCCCGGGCTTTCATCTCCAACACTGACAAAGATGGTGAATCATCAATAAACAAAGGCGCTTCCACGAGCCGGCTGGCTGCATTGGTTATGCGCACCCATTCATTTTTAGCGGAGAAGCCTCCCCTGAGTTTTTGCATACTAACCCTGGCTTCAGAACAAAGTAATCTCATGGCCAGATCCTTACAAGACATTTCCAAGCTAAAAAAGGCGACGGGGATCTTTTGCTCAATAGCCGCATGCGTGGATATACCCAGAACCAGGCTGGTCTTGCCCATACTTGGACGACCGGCTATAATCACCAGGTTTCCCTGCTGTAGGCCGGAAGTTATTTTATCAAAATCGACATAACCGGTCGGTACTCCGGTCACCAGTCGGTTACCAGTGGTCTTTTCCAACTCATCAATGGTATCATTGACCAGGTCTTTCACGGCCATGAATCCCGTCCCGATCTTCCGGTCCGCGATCTTAAAGATCGCTTCTTCCGCTTTATCGATCAGGGTTTCTACTTCTTCTGAGTCATCATACGAAATAGAAACTATATTAGTTGCTGTCTCAATGAGCTTGCGTAGCATGCTTTTTTCGTGGACTATTTTAGCATAGGTCTCCACATGCGCCGCGGTAGTAACGCTATTGATCAAGCTGGTAATATAGGCTCCGCCTCCTACTTCCTTAAAACATGACTGCTTTTTAAGTTCGTCGCTTAGGGTCAGGGCATCAACCGCTTCCCCCTTGTCATAGAGCAATAATATCGTTCGGTAGATCAGCTGATGGGCTTCTTTATAAAAATCACCTGTTTGCAGGATCTCAATAGTTTTAGGGATTGCTTCTCTTTCGATCAACATTGATCCTAAAACAGCTTTTTCCGCATCCAGGTTCTGTGGTGGTATCTTGTCAATTAGAGATCTCTCAGCCATAATCCACCTTGATAATAATATAAATATCAAAACCACAAACCAAAAATTAAAATCTTATACTATTAATTATTATTTTGATATTATATTTTTTATTTTTCAATTTTCTTCTTTTACTACCAGTACTTTCAATTTCGGCATAATATCACTGGTTAACCTGATCGGCACATGATACAAACCAAGTTCTTTGATCGGTTTTTCTATTTCAATTATTTTTTTGTCTATGTCTAATCCTTCTTTTCTTAAGGCCTCTTGCAAGTCCTGACTGGTAACGGAACCAAATAATTTGTCTCCTTCTCCTGCTTTTACTTTCAGGGTACAAGAGATCTTTTCAATTTTCTCGGCAATCACTTTTGCCTCTTCACGATGTTTAGCCAGTTGTTTAGCTTCCACCTTTTTAATCTCTTCGTACCTGGCCATATTATGTGCTGTCGCTTCTAGCGCCAGGTTCTGTGGGAACAAGAAATTACGGGCATAGCCGGCCGAAACATCCACAACTTGGCCTTTATCTCCTACTTTAGAAATATTATCTTTCATTATTACTTTCATTGCCCCTCCTCTTTCTGAAATCTATCCAGATATCCAGCAATCCAAAGAACATTAAAGCAAACCATAGCTCCCGGTTTAAAGCGACCAGGAGATAAAATAATAACCTCGGCAATTTTCCCGCTTTGGCTTTATAAAAGAAGTAGCTGGCGATACCCAATCCCTGGACCAAGTACACAAAACCGACTAATACCAAGATATTCACCAAGTTAAGATACAACCAGTGGAATTGGGAAACCTTAAAGGCTTGATCACTCACCAGTATCCCGCTAGGAACAATAAATCCCCAAACCAGCCATTCAGGACTCCGCCATTGATTCAATACCGGCAATGGGTTGGTGGTGATCCCGAAACGACGCAACAGTCTGCCGCTGATGACATAATCCAGATGAACAAAAAACCAAATACCGATTATTAAAAGAGACGGCCAGATAAGATCCAGCATCCGCAATAAGCGCCAACTATTTCTTTTAATGAGTGAAAGATCTTCAGCACTTAATCCGCGGTTTTTATAAAATTGGTAGGCTCTGTCCAGGGAGTCACGTAATATACGTTGCATCTCCAGAGAGAAATTTAACTGCTCTACTCTCTCCAAGATAACTATTAAGAGCGCCAGACTGCCTAACAAAAAAACCGTACTAAGAACTATGGTATGCCAGGCTTCTATTTCTTTCTTAATCAAAGTCCCCATAACCAACGCTGGTATACCGGCGGCCAACAAGAACATCAGGCTGATCAGGGTTATCCCGGATAGCAGCCAAATAGTTAAAGCTGCAAATAACATTCCCCCGACCGCGTACCTAGGACCTTTTAAGCAATACAACAGCACTACCGGTACTAAAGCAAAAAAAGTAAACGGCGGCCAAAATAATACAATACTGCTTAATATCAACGCTGCCAATAATCGGTATGAGTATGACATGGTAACCCATGAGGAGATCTTTATGAAGTGGCGTATGGTAATAAGGCTACAGCCCTGGCTCTTTTGACCGCCCTGATAACTGAGCGCTGGTGACGCGCGCAATTGCCAGTAACCCGACGTGGCAATATCTTGCCGCGTTCAGTTACAAAATTTCTTAAGAGCCCTATATTTTTAAAATCTATCTCTTCCTTATTGGCACAGAAACGGCATGGTTTACGCCTGAACTGTCCCCTGCGCCCTCCCGGGCCGCCTTCACGCCGTGGACCGGCTGGTCTTGATGCTGGTTTAGGTCTAGCTGTATACATTAAACTTCCCCCTGTTTTGTTTTACTAGAATGGTATTTCTTCGTCTAGATTTTCTTCTTCTGTTTTAGCGCCTTTGGACGGGGCTTCCTTAGACCATTTAGTCCCGTCTTTATCCGTGGATTCCTGGCCGCCTTTGGCCCGGTCAAGGAACTGGACTTGCTGCGCCACTACTTTAAGTTTGCTCTTTTTAGTGCCATCATTTTTGTCTTCCCAGGAATCCTGCTGCAAGCGCCCCTCGATATAAATAGAACTTCCCTTGCCAAGATATTGTTTTATTATCTCCGCTTGCCTGCCCCAAGCTTCGACCGGAATAAAATCAGCCCGTTCTTGTGTTTGGCCGGATTGATCCTTGAACCTACGGTTGACAGCGATAGAGAAATCAACTACCGCCTGGCCGCCGGGTGTGTAGCGCAACTCCAGGTCCCGAGTAATATTACCGATCAAGATCACTTTATTTGCGTTAGCCACGTCTCTATCCCTCTACTTTCGGTTCGGCAGGAGCTGCTGAAGCTGCCGGAGCCACCTTCACTTTCTCTTTTTTGGGTTTGATCCTTCTTGGCTTTCTTACTTTGGTGGTAATGGAACGAATGATACCGTCACTGACTTGATAGGTATTTTTCAGGCTGTTCACCATTTCCGGAGCAGCCTTAAAATTCAAATAAACGAAAAATCCATCCCGATATTTTTTCACCTGGAAAGCGGTTTTCTTCAGGCCCCATTTATCCGCATGGAGCACTTCCCCGTTACTTGACGTGATCATCTTCTCGAACTTAGCGATCAATTTATCTATTTCTTCAGCCACTAGATCCGGCCTGAAAATAATAATACTCTCATAACTATGCATTCCACTCAACCTCCTCATAATGTAGATCTTGTTTTTTATATGTAACGCTCATTATCGACCGCGTACCTGCCTTGTTGCATCATCCGACAGGTTACCCGGAATAAACGCACCATATCTTTATTTAGTTTACTATAAAAACTGCCTTTTGGCAAGGTATATGTTATTTACCAAACAAGGCAAAAAGAGCTGTATGCAGCTTAAGGATAAGCGGCGCTAATACCAGCGAGACAACAGCCATCAGTTTTAGCAATATGTTCAGGCTGGGACCAGCTGTGTCCTTAAACGGATCTCCGACTGTATCACCGATCACCGCAGCTTTATGCGCGTCTGAACCTTTGCCACCCAGGTTACCGGCTTCAATATATTTTTTGGAATTATCCCAGGCTCCACCGGCATTAGCAAAAAAGATCGCCAGAGGCACGCCGGAAACGAGCGAACCTACCAGCAACCCGCCCAAGGCAATAGGACTGATGAAAATACCTACGACGACAGGGATGATCAAAGCCATCACGCTGGGGAAAACCATTTTCTGCAGGGCAAAAGCTGTTGTAATATCAACGCATTTAGCATAATCCGGTTTAGCTTTACCTTCCATCAAGCCAGGTATTTCCTTGAATTGGCGGCGTACTTCTTCCACTACTTTAAACGCTGCTTCGCCTACTGCCTGCATGGCTTTTGAAGAGAAAAAGAATGGGACAATCCCGCCGATAAACATTCCAGCCACCACAGTCGCATCCATAGCGTCAATTTTAGTTAAATTGATGACCTGGCTATAGGCTACAAATAAAGCCAGGGCAGTAAGAGCTGCTGAGCCAATGGCAAATCCCTTACTGATCGCGGCAGTAGTATTACCTACAGCATCCAGGGTTTCGCAGCGTTTTCTCACCTCCGGACCCATATGGGCCATTTCCGCGATACCAGCCGCATTATCCGCGATCGGGCCATACGCATCTACAGCGACGGTCATTCCGGTAATGGAAAGCATCCCGATAGCTGAAAGGGCAATGCCGAAAATACCGGCGAAATAATAAGAAATTATTGTTGCCAGCGCGATCACCACTAAAGGGATAACAGTGCTGTTCATCGCTATGGCCATACCTTCAATGAGTACCGTAGCAGGTCCGGTCTTGGCTTTATCCGCGATGGTTTCAACAGTTTTTCCGCTGGTAAAATACTCTGCCACAAAACCAACGATCATCCCGGCTAACAAACCGGACAATACTGCCCAGAAGAGATTCAGGCTGCCATACCAGAGATGCGTGCAGGCATAAGCCCCGGCAATTAATAACACAGCGCTCACGATCATGCCCATACGCAGGGCTGTCTGCGGATCGGTTTTCTCGTCAGTCCTGACAAAAAAGACACCGATAATAGTCGCAAAAATACCAACCGCGGAAAGTAACATGGACAACATTATTCCTTTAGTTCCCACGTCAACGGCGCTGACTGCGATCACCAATGCTGAAACAATGGCTCCGATATAAGATTCAAAGAGATCCGCGCCCATACCCGCAACGTCGCCGACATTGTCGCCGACATTGTCCGCGATCACTGCCGGATTACGGGGATCATCTTCAGGAATGCCCTTTTCTACTTTACCGACCAAGTCTGCTCCCACATCCGCGGCTTTAGTATAGATCCCGCCACCGACACGCGCAAACAAAGCTACTGAACTGGCGCCCATGGAGAACCCGGCAATCAGCTGGGTCGCCTCAAAGATCGCCATTGACAAGCTGGGCTGGTGTTGCATACCATGCCAGATATAAATAAGGTACACTAAGGAAAGGCCAAATAGTCCGATACCCACTACATTCATTCCCATTACCGCGCCACCAGGGAAAGCTATCCCGATAGCTTCATTATAACTCTTGCTCGCTGCCTGGGCAGTACGGCAATTGGCTTTAGTAGCAATTCTCATTCCTAAATAGCCGGCTGAAACTGAACAGAAAGCACCAGCGACAAAAGCAATAGCAGTCTTCTTGGAAACAGCGAAAAAGAGGAGCGCCGCGACGATCACGACAAAAATAGTGATAGAGCGATATTCTCTTTTCAGGAAGGCCATGGCCCCTTGCTGGATAGCTTCACTGATCTCCTGCATTTCCGGCGTGCCTGGGTCTTTCCTGAGTACTTTCCACGATAAATAAGCCGCAAAAAGAATACCGATAAATCCGGTTCCTAACGAGATCCACAACGACGTTAAATCTTGCAACATCATAATGTTAAGTTCCTCCTCCTATTTATTTTTAATGCTTCCGTTAATAAAAACGGGACAAAAGCCAGCGCCAAGACTACTACCAGAGGGCCCAGGGCCAGGGCTTCAGTCTTAAACACACGTTGAAAAACAGGAACGTACAGCACCGCTATTTGCATAATTACAGATAAGAACACGGCATAAACTAAATAGGTATTAGAAAAGAAACCCAGCTTGAATAAAGATATATGCCAGCTACGGCAATTAAATACCTGGACCAATTGGGCTAAAACTAAAGTACTAAAGGCCATCGCCCTGGCCTGGCCTAAGCCAGCCTGGAACCAGTGCTGCCCGATCATAAAACTGGTCACTGTCACCATACAGATGACTGAACCATCAAAAATTAAGCTGGTCAGGTCATGGCGGGTTAATAATTTTTCACGCGATTGGCGCGGCTGGTGGGACATAACACCTTGCTCTGTTGGCTCCACACCTAAGGCCAGCGCCGGGAAACCATCAGTCACCAGGTTGATCCACAGGATCTGGATCGGCAATAACGGGACCGGTAAACCAATGATCCCTGCTCCCAGCATGGTCATTACTTCACTAAAATTACAGCTGAGCAGGTAATAAACAAATCTCTTGATGTTAGCATAGATACCACGGCCTTCTTCCACTGCGCGGACAATAGTAGAAAAATTATCATCCAGCAGGATCATGTCAGCCGCTTCTTTAGTGACATCTGTACCGGTGATGCCCATCGCCATACCGATATCAGCTTCTTTTACCGCCGGAGCATCATTAACCCCGTCACCGGTCATGGCGATCACATACCCTTTAGCTTTGAGCGCTTTGATAATGATCAGTTTATGTTCACTGGCAGTGCGGGCATAAACCTGGACTTTATCTACAGAAGCAGCTAGTTGCTGCTCATTCATTATATCCAGTTCTGTTCCGTCCAGCACCAGGCCATGTTCATCTAAAATGCCTAATTCACGGGCAATAGCGACCGCTGTGTCTTTCTGGTCACCAGTGATCATGACTACTTTGATCCCGGCTTTTTTACATTTATTGACCGCATCCTTTACTTCCAGGCGCGGCGGGTCGATCATCGCCAGCAAACCGACAAAGACCAGTTGTTCTTCCAGTTTTTCGCTTCTGCTGAGCAACTGTTCAGCCGGTACTTCTTTATAGGCCACGGCTAACACGCGTAAGGCCTGTGTCGCCAGGTTAGAATTCGCGAGCCTTATCTTTTCCTTTTCATCCGCCGTTAAAGGATAGGTCTCCCCCAAGGTATAGATCCGATCACACCGTCCCAGGATATTTTCCGGTGATCCCTTGGTGAAAACAAATCCGGTTTCTTTCCGCCGGAAAAGCACGCTCATTCTTTTTTTAGTGCTGTCAAAAGGAATTTCATCTATATATTCATAATACTGTTCCAGGTCTTTACGCCAGATCCCGGCTTTAGCCGCGGCTGCCAATAAGGCCCCTTCTGTCGGGTCGCCGCTAACCTGCCAAACCTCGGAATACTCATCCTGGTTCAATTGCGCGTTATTGCACAATACCGCTATCCGCAGGGACTGGATCACATCCAGTTGCCGGTTGACGTTAATATGTTTACCCTGCTTGAGAAAATCACCGGTGGGTTCATAGCCAGTTCCGGTAAGCTCTACAAAACTCCCGCCGGCATATATTTTGCGCACCATCATTTTATTCTGGGTTAAGGTCCCGGTCTTGTCCGTACAAATAACCGATGTGCACCCCAGCGTTTCTACCGCCGGCAATTTCCTGACCAAAGCATTACGCCGGGCCATACGCTGTACGCCTAGAGCCAGCACTACAGTGACAATAGCGGGCAATCCTTCAGGGATAGCTGCCACTGCCAAGCTGACTGCGGTCAGGAGCATCTCGCTATAGGAGCCGCCGCGCCATACGCCCAGGGCAAAAACCAGCGCGCATATTCCCAGGCAAACATACACCAGCAGACGTCCTACTTTTTCCAGCCGCTGCATTAATGGGGTGGTTTCTTTCTCAACAGTTTGTAACAGGTGGGCAATGTTACCGAATTCGGTATTCATCCCGGTGGCAACAACCACTGCCTGGCCCCGGCCATATACTACGGTAGAACCAGAGTAAACCATATTCCGGCGTTCAGCCAGCGGCGTTTCTATCTTTAAAACAGCTTGCTTATCTTTTTCCACAGGGTGGGATTCGCCCGTTAAAATTGACTCATCGATCCTCAGGTTAACTGATTCAATGATCCGGGCATCAGCAGCGATACGGTCCCCGCTGTCTAATACCAGGATATCGCCGGGTACTACCTTATCCGCGTCGATCATTATAACCTGACCGGCACGCATAACTTTAGCCGTCGGCGCACTCATATTTTTTAAAGCCTTCAAAGAACGTTCAGTTTTATATTCCTGGATAAATCCTAAGACACCGTTAATTATAACTATCGCCAGGATCGCGATCGAATCCGACCATTCACCGAGCCACGCAGAAACAAGGCAAGCAGCGAACAGCACATAAATAATAAAATTATTGAACTGCTCAAGGAAGAGTAACCAGGGATTCTTTGTTTTGGTTTCACTGATCTTGTTTTCGCCGAATTCCTGTAATCGCTGTACCGCAATTTCCGGTTGTAACCCCTGCCCCCGGATAGTCCCCCACTTGGCTAAAACATCCTGGTTATCTGCGGCATATGGTTTAAGTTCATTCATTTAGGCTCTTTCAAATTATACCTATTCATAGTATTTTCAAAACTATGCCCCAAAAAATATTCAATGGCTTCAGCGGCTCGTGCTACTGCTTCTTTAATGACCGCCATTTCTTCTTTCCCGAATGTTCCTAATACAAAATCAGCGTCTTTCCGGTCAGCGGTCCCGATCCCGATACGCAATCGTTTAAAATCCGTTGTGCCAAGCTGTTGTTCGATAGATTCTAAACCATGGTGCCCACCGGCCGACCCCCGGGCGCGAAAACGCAACGCACCCAGTTCCAGATTGAAATCATCAACCACGGCCAGCAAGTGATCAGGTTTTATTTTATAAAAGTTCATTACCTGAGCTATCGCTTCGCCGCTCCTGTTCATAAACGTCTGCGGCTTCAGTAACAGCACTTTATGCCCGGGATGCTCAACTCTTCCCAGGATCGATTCAAATTTATGTTCGCTTAATTTGCTATCCAGCCGGAGGGCTAACTGGTCAAGCACCAGAAAACCGGCATTATGCCTGGTTTTCTGGTACTCTTTACCCGGATTGCCGAGACCGGCAATGATCCACATGTAAAACCTCGTCAATCGGTTACGGGTACGAGGCCCGTTTACAAACTTCGGTTTTCGGTTAACGTTACGATGCCCGAAAAGCATTTATGATTTATCGGGTTTCGTATCCGTTTACCGTATACCGAGCATTTAATTCGGGCTTCGTTACCGTATATCGTATACCGAGAGTTATTTTTTCTCTTCTTTAGGAGGCGCCTCTGCTGCACCTTCAGCAAGCTCTTCTTCTTTCTTACCTTTCTTGATGACTTCAGGTTCAGCTGGTGCCGCTGCCCCTTCAGGCGCCACTGCTGCTTCTGCAGGAGTCGGCTCTTCCAGTACCGTCGGCGGTACTATGCTGACCAGCATCCGGTCTGCAGGAGTGAGGACTTTGATCTGGTCATCTTCCTGCTTCAAGTCACGCACATGGATCGATTCATTGATCTTCAGGCTGGAGACATCGATCATGATATGTTCCGGTATATGGGTAGGTAAGCATTCAACTTCGACTTCGCGCAGCACATATTCCAGGATACCGCCTTCTTTGATGCCAGGCGCCTCTCCGGTAACCATGACCGGCACATTAACTTTGATCTTATCTTTCAAGGAGATAGCTAACAGGTCGATATGCACTATATTACGTGACACTGGATCGCGCTGGATCTCCTTAATAATGGCTGTCTTTGCCTCATTCTTATCCCCTGCAAACTTCAGGGTCAAGACCACGTTCTCACCGGCCCCGCTATGAATGACCCGGTTAAACTCCTTGGTTGCTATGCCTATGGAAATCGGGGCCTGCTTGGCGCCATACAAAATTGCGGGGATAGTACCGGCAATACGCAAACGTCTGGACACCCGAGTCCCTTTTTCTGCTCTTTCTTTTACATCCAAAATCACTTCTTTCATTATTTTTCTCCTCCCTTTTTATCGTACGAAAATATTTATGGTTATGCCGTACGGCTTTCGGACAAATCCGGAGTGTGTACCATTACCCGGTTGCCTCCCATTTTCTTGGCTTTAAGTAAAGCTTTCTTGGTCATGTCAATGATCATCTCCGCGGTCATGTGACCATCCATACCATTAAAATTACTGACTCCCACGCTTACTGTTATCTCTAATTTTCCCCCACTTGCCAGATTTATTTTCTGTTTTTCGACCTCCCGGCGGATATGTTCAGCTATTTCTACTACCCGGGAAACATTTTCTTTAATACGTTGGGCTACATTATAAGCACCCTCTTCGCGTGTTTCCGGCAGGATCAAGACAAATTCCTGGCCGCTAAAACGGGCGGCTACATCAGTCAAGCGGATACTGGTCTTGATCAGTGCGGCTATCTCGCTGATGATCCGGTCGCCTTCTTCGTGCCCGTATATATCATTTATCTTATTCATATTATCAATATCAATCAAAACGAGTGATAAATAATGGGAATAACGCCTGGCGCGATCCATTTCTTCAGCCATCCGGCGCAGAAAATAGCGGTGGTAATATAGCTGAGTCTGGCGATCGGTCACTGCTTCGGTATAGAGTTTAGCTTTTTCCAGGGCAATGGCTGCCTGTCCCGCCAAAGTTTCCAAGATATCAATATCTGCTTGATTATAGATAGCTCCAGATTGCTTACTGTCCAGGCAGATTATGCCGGTCAAGTTACCCCGGTAAAACAGCGGAATCACTACCTCCGCGCTGATACGGCGGAGATCGCCGAAGATCTCCTTGAATTTCTGTTTAGGAAGAAATTGTTCCGCTTCTTCCCTGATCAGGATACTGCGGTTTTCTTTCAGCCAGGCGATTATCGGTGCATCCTTGTTGATCGTGAATTGGTCCATTAATCCTTTTTCCAAGGCATAGCCAGCCCGGATACAATAATTACCGTCATTATCTTCCAATAACAAACTAGCTTTGAGCATCCCGATATTTTTAGCCAGCATCTGGATCAAAAAATAACACAATTCATTCAGGTCCAGCTTAGTAATGAGCAACTGCGTGGTTTCTTTAAGTGCTTTCTGGTACTCATATTTATTGCGATAAACGATCATATCGATGATATGCTGTAACTTGTCTTTTAAAGAAGTGAAGAACATCCCGGTAATAATTATGGCTACCGCGAACAAACCAGCCATGGTCGGGCTGAAAATTGATTTAAGTAAACCGGTCAGGACCAAATAACATAAGGCAACGATAACACTGGTAATAAATAAGAAAATAAGCTTATTAATAATAATATCTATCTCTACCAAGCGGTAACGCAGTACCGTAACCACTACCAGGACGATCCCCAGCATGGTAAAAAGATACCCCGAAGGATAAAAATCGATCCCTTTCATACAGAAAAAATCAATAGCGCTCAACGGTAAGATACCAACAGTGCAAAAAAGATACCGGATCTGGCTATATTTCAAAGATGATGTTCTCTTAGCCTCCCGGTAATGCGAGTATAGGATATAATTGATCCGGCAATAAATAATAAAGTAAAAGGCAGCGAATACCTGGTGCAAAATCCCGCTGACCGGGGTATAGCCCCAGAAATATAACTTATAACCGCTGAAAAATAGAGGACTAAGCATCGCGGCTACAGAGAAAATTAAGCCCCCGATATAAGGCATGATTAAAGCCTGGTTCTTACTTTTAATATTAAGAAAAACCACAGTATAATGATAGAGCAATATGGGTATAAAAATAAAGCCGACATACCCTAACCGCAATAGGAACATGACCAATTCTTTGCCGGCAAAATAATTGGCCAGGGCAGAACTCATCAGCCAGATAGTACTGGCCAGGCATGTCAGGCCCAGCAGGATATTAATCCTGGCATGAATATTCTTGAGCAGGACAAAAGAACCAAGAAAGAATAAACTACTGCCAACGATCAGGTAGGGTATGGTATTAAAAACCATGTGCACCTCAAACAAATGCAGTTTAAAATAAAGATTATTAATTTTGAGTGTTGAGTTTTAAATTATGGCAAAATGCAATGTATAAGTACTTCACCTAAACTCAAAACTCAAAACTTCTAACTTAAAACTGCTTTTATATGAACAGCGAACTCAAGGATTCCTCTTCATGTATCCGTTTGATCGAATCAGCTAATAATTTGGCGACAGACAATATTTTAATTTTCCCGCTGGCATTTTCCCGCAGGGGAATGGTATTGGTGACAATGACCTCTTTGAGCACTGATCCCTTGATCCGCTCCAGGGCCGGACCGCTCAATACCGGATGAGTACAGGCAGCATAAATATCCTGTGCCCCGTTTTTCTTCAAGACCTCCGCAGCTTTCACCAGCGTACCGGCAGTATCAATGATATCATCCAGGATCACCACATTCTTGCCTTGCACGTCACCGACCACATAGTTCATCTCTGCTTTACCAGGCGCGGGCCTTCTTTTATCAATGAAGCCGAGAGATGATTCGCGCTGCAATCTCTTAGCAAAAGCCCTGGCTCTTTCCACTCCGCCGGCATCCGGCGATATGGTCACCAAATTCTGGATCTTTTTATGATTGAAATATTCAACCAGTACCGGAGCCGCAAACAAGTGATCAACCGGAATATCAAAATAACCTTGCAGCTGTCCGGCATGGAGATCCATAGCCAGGACACGGTTAGCGCCAGCCTTAGTGATCAGGTTCGCCACCAGTTTAGCGGTGATCGGTACCCTGGGTTCTACCTTACGATCCTGCCGGGCATACCCGTAGTAGGGCAACACCGCGGTTATCCGCCGCGCGCTGGCCCTTTTTAAAGCGTCGATGATGATCAACAGTTCCATTAGGTTGTTATTGACGGGAGGACACGTTGGCTGAATAACAAAGACATCCTCTCCCCTGACGTTTTCCTTGATCTTTATATTGAGCTCCCCATCGTTAAAATTAGCGACTTCTGAAGCTATTGGTCTGATTTTCAGGTGTTTGCTAATCTCTTCCACTAATTTCAAATTAGCATTACCGGCGCAAATCCTCAAACCATTAGACATAATATCCTCCAGGGTTATTATTTAAATTTTAATGTTTTGAAATAGGCATTGACTTTTGCCAACTGCCGTTGGTCGTTAATACCGGCTACTTCCAGGTTACTGGTGCAAATAAGCGCCCCTATACAGGCACCTTCCTGCCGCAGTAAGCTAACTGCATCGGTAAGATAATATTCCTTTTTCTGGTTATTCGGCTTGATCTTTTTTAGTATCCGGAACAAACTCTGACCGGTAAAGCAATAGATCCCGGTATTGATCTCCCGGACTTTCTTTTCCTGCGCCGAAGCATCTTTTTCTTCAACTATACTAACCACCTGGTCACCGGCACGGATGATCCGGCCATAACCAGTGGGGTCAGCCATCATGGTGGTCAAAATTGTAGCGGCATTGCCCTGCCGCAAGTGGAGAGCCATTAGTTTTTGCAGCGTTTCCCGTCTGATCAAGGGGACATCAGCGCATAATACTAAAACATTACCGCGGTAACCGGACAAAACCTTAGCTGCCTGCAATACCGCGTGTCCGGAACCAAGCCGCCTGGTTTGAAAAACAATGGCTACCTTTTTATAGTCTGGATTGTCCCGGATATGGCTGGCCACGGTTTTGCCACGAAATCCGACCACCAGCACCTGCTGGTCCATTTTGAGAGACAATACTGTATCCAACACGTGGTCGACCAGCGGCTTTCCTCCCACAGTATGCAATACTTTAGGCAAGGTTGACTTCATCCGGGTACCTTCCCCGGCACCCAGGATTACGCTGGCAAATCGGTCGGCCATTTAAGAATTTCCTTCAAGACTTCCATTAATGAGTAGAGAAAGTGCAACCTAAATTGTGGTTGCACTTTTATTAAAATTATACCTCAAAACTCCTTGCTTCTCGTCCTTCCCCTTGAGATATAACTCTGGGGCTAGGACTCGAACCTAGAACAGGAGATCCAAAGTCTCCGGTGTTACCAATTACACCACCCCAGAATAAATACGCTTATAGAATTAGAAACGCTTATAGCTAATTGCTTATGGCGTATAGCAGAAGCATGATGATTTTGTTCCCGCTATTTGCTATATGCCATTCGCGCCCTTGTTTTCCGGGGGCTCTTTCAGCTTTTCTTCATAAGCAGCCAATACCTTGTCTTCAATGAGCTTTCTGGTTTCATTATTTAAAGGGTGAGCGATATCTTTAAAAGTTCCATCTTTCAATTTACGGCTGGGCATCGATACGAATAATCCCTTGTCACCCCTAATCACTTTTAATCCGCTTACCACAAAACAATCGTCAAAAATTATATTAGCAAAGGCTTTTAACCTTTTTTCTGCTTCATCTAATACCAGATTTACTTTTACCGCCGTAATCTCCATGCTGTCCACCATCCCCTATTAGAATACACGTGTTGTACCACTCCATACCCAAAAACCTTTAGCCCTAGAAAACACCTCCTTGATCCGATTTTCTGCTGTCCGGCTGACTACCAGCCCAAAAACAGTGGAGCCGCTGCCGCTCATAAGGGCTGCGGTGGCTCCTAACGCCAATAAACGGTGTTTTATCTCTAAAATTGATGGATATTTACTGATGCATACCGATTCTAGATCGTTCTGCAGGTATTCTTCCAGTTGGTTAAAACGCTTCTTTCTTAGGGAATTATGTATAATTTTAATATTTTTTGGCTGTTTAGTCAAGCTTATTTTTAAATTTTTGTAAGCCCAAGCAGTGGAAATACCCATTAATGGCTTCACCAAGACCAATCGAAAAGCAGGAATTCCCGGCCAAAGAGTCAAACGCTCCCCTCTTCCTTTAGCCAGCGCAGTGCCCCCGGTGATGAAAAAGGGAACATCTGAGCCTAATTTAGCCCCGATCCATGCCAACCGGTCCTCACTTAATCGTAATTGCCAAAGCTTATTGAGCCCTTTAAGCACCGCTGCAGCATCGCTGGAACCACCTCCTAATCCGGCTCCTACCGGTATATTTTTGGAGAGGTGAATTTTAACTCCGGATACTGGTTTTTTTAAACGATCAGCTTCTTTTTGCATGGTCATGACTGCTTTATAGACCAGATTACTTTTATCCATAGGCAAAGCCTGGTCAGAACAAGTTAGCGTTATACCTTCAGGTATTTTCACCATCGTTAGAAGATCATGTAGCGTTATTTCCTGCATTACACTGGCCAGGTCATGATAACCATCAGCCCGTTTACCCAACACTTGCAACATTAGATTGATCTTAGCATAAGCTCTAATTTTCATTGGAGTCCCTGGAGAAAATCCGAAAGTTTTCTCTCTTCATATTTAGCTGGCAATTTTAATCTAAACATCTCTTGATCTATCTTCTGATTAAAGGAAAGCCCGCTGAATCTAAAAGTCACTTTTTGCCGTAAATCACGATCATAGACGCTCACCAGACTAGGATAATACTTATCCTCAACCTTAATTATTCCGGCACGTTCTACGATTCTAATAGCTTCTTTAGTCCGCAAGGATCTGCTCTCATGTCTGGTAATGACTTTTGTAACTTTATCGATCCAAGCCAGGTTTTGTTGTCCGTCCGCGATCCAGGTTACTTTATACGTTTTATTGTTCTCGGTTATGACTATATCTTGTCCCCGGTCCAGGTCCAACCTGGCGCCATAAATAAATCCCTGTAACAGATCGTTAATTGTAAAAGCCGGTCCCAGTTCATCAGTTTTACCTTTAACCAAAATATTCCTTACCGGGATAAATAATTGGAAATCATTCTGGTCGATCACTACCATGACCACCGGAATACCCAATATACCGGCAATA
>JAQUQP010000019.1 GCA_028716025.1 bacterium
AAAAAAGCTGAAACTGAATTGGCTGACCAGCGGCGGCGGGAGTTGGACAGACTGGCGGAACTGGAAAAATTCCAAAAATTGACCGTTGGGCGCGAACTCAAGATGGTGGAATTGAAAAAAGAAATAGAAGAACTAAAGAAAGAGAATGAAACTCTGAGAGCCAGATTAAAATAGGATAAATCCATGCAACCGGAAAAACAACCTCCAACTACGACAAGTGACCCTGAATATTTGCGGGAGCGCCTCCATTTACTTGAAGAAACATATCGCGCGACCATAAATATTCTGGAGGACGTTAATGAAGAGCGTAATAAACTGGACGCGACTCGCAGCGCTTTAACTAATATATTGGAAGATGTTGAGACGGAACGGATAAGAGCGGAAGAAGCTAGAGCGCTTTTAGAATCGGTAAATAAGGAATTAGAGGCTTTCTCTTATTCGGTTTCCCATGACTTGCGCGCTCCTTTACGCGCTATCAGCGGATTTGCTGAAGCAGTTATTGAGGATTACGAGCCGCGCCTGGACGCGGAGGGAAAAAGGTATCTTACGCTGATCAAGGAAAATGCCCATAAAATGGGCCAATTGGTAGATGATCTTTTGAGTTTCTCCCGCCTTGGACGACAGGAATTAATAAAAACCGAGATCAATATGGAAAGCCTGGCTAAATTGGTTTTTGAAGAGCTGTACAGTCAAGTGTCGAAAAGGGATATACAATTCATCATTCATTCCGCGCCGAACGCTTTGGGCGATACGGCAACAATACAACAAGTGTTGGTTAATCTCTTTTCCAATGCCATCAAATTCACCAGAACGAGACCTAAAGCCCTTATCGAATTCGGTTTTCAGCCAGCTGTTGGATCTCATCCTGGCGCTTATTATATCAAGGATAATGGCGTGGGTTTTGAAATGCAGTATGTTAACAAGCTGTTCGGAGTCTTTCAACGGCTGCATGCAGTCACAGAATTTGAAGGCACGGGAATAGGCCTGGCGCTGGTCTCCCGGATCGTCAGCCGCCATGGCGGACAGGTCTGGGCGGAAAGCACGGTACAGGAGGGTGCTACTTTTTATTTTTCCTTAACCGAAACGGGTAAAACCAATAAAATAGGGGGATGAAATGAATACTGAACCAAAAGAAATAGAATTGTTAATAGTCGAAGATGACCCAAACGACGCGGAGCTTTTATTGAGAGTTTTCAAACAGCATCGCTTGGTCAACAAAGTCTCTTTGTTAAAAGATGGTGCAGAGGCCTTGGATTTTATCTTTGCGCGAGGCGCCTATTCTGCCAAGGAAGTAAATGACGAATCAAAGGTAATAATACTGGATCTGAAGCTCCCCAAGATTAACGGTATCGAAGTGCTGGAGAAATTGAAAGCGGATGAAAGGACCAGGAAGATACCGGTCGTAGTTTTAACCTCATCCCGGGAGAACAAGGATGTGAAGGAAGCCTATCGCTTGGGGGTAAATAGCTACGTGACCAAGCCGATCAAATTTGACGAATTCGCTAAAGTCGTATCAGAACTGGGAATATATTGGCTGATGTTGAATAAACTGCCCCATCGCTGAATGGATAGGAAAATGGAAGAAAAAACCCGCATCTTGATACTGGACGATAATATGTCTGACGCTGAGTTGATGAAGCGAGAGCTCACCAAGGCTGGACTTGACTTCACGTCCGAATTGGCTCAAGACCGGCTGACCTTTCTCCAGGCTTTGGAATTTTTCACTCCCGATCTGATCCTGGCTGATTATAGTTTGCCGGCCTTTGATGGCATGAACGCAATGAAAATTGCGCGCGAAAAGTTTGATGGCATCCCAGTGATCATCGTCTCCGGCGCTGTCGGCGAAGAAACGGCTATCGAGGCGGTGAAAGGCGGAGCTACGGATTATGTATTAAAACAGCGGCTAAGACGACTTGGCCCGGTAGTTCACAGAGCGCTCCTGGAAGCCCGGTCCTTAAGGGAACGAAAAAAGTCTGAAGAAGCATTGCGCGAAAGTGAGGCGCGTTTCCGCTCTGTGCTGGAAAATTCCCAAGATGTCATTTACCGTCTAAATATGCAAACCGGTCGATTCGAGTACATTAGTCCGGCAGTTGAAAAAATAGTAGGCTTTTCACCCGAGGAATTAATGAATCTGGATATCAACAAAGCAATGACGATGATCCATCCGGATGATCTGCCTATGTTCCAGGCGGAGATAGCGCGTTTGAAGAATACCGGTAAAGGAGAGCTGGAATACCGTCAACGCATGAAAAATGGCGACTACTGCTGGATCTCCAATCTTATGTATTTGACCAAAGATGAGAACGGACGCCTGTTATATCGAAACGGCAACGTTCGCAATATCAACAAACGCAAACGCGCTGAAGAAGCACTACGTAAAAATGACGAAGAATTAAAGAAACTCAACCGGACACTGGAAGCCCTGAATCACTCCAGCCAGGCAATCATGCGCGCCGAGAATGAAGCCTCTTATCTGAATGAAGTCTGTAAGATCGTCTGCGAAGATTGCGGTCATGCCATGGTGTGGATAGGATGGGCGGAACAAGATGAAGCTAAAACAGTGCGACCGGTAGCCCAGGCTGGATTCGAAGAAGGCTATCTTAAGACGGTAAATATCACTTGGGCAGATACCGAGAGAGGCCGGGGACCGACAGGGCTGGCTATACGTACCGGGAAACCAAGCATTTGCCGGAATATGCTGGTGGATCCAAATTTTGAGCCATGGCGCCGGGAAGCGGTCAAACGAGGATATGCCTCATCAATAGTCCTGCCCTTAAGCACTGGCGGGAAAGTATTTGGAGCGATAAACATATATTCAAGGGATCCCGATCCCTTCTCGGAAAAAGAAATAAGACTGCTTACCAGCCTGGCCGATGACTTGTCTTTTGGCATACAGGCCATCCGCTTACGCGTTGAGCACGCGAGAGTGGAAGAGGCTCTTTTCTCCGGCCGTAACCTGCTACAAAACATCATTGATAACACGACCTCATTAATTTACGTACTGGACCTGGAGGAACGTTTTATAGTAGCCAACAAACCCTTAGCCGGATTACTAAATAGTTCACCTAAAAGAATGATTGGAAAGAAACGGCAGGATTTCCTGCCTAAAGATACCGCGGAACAGCATGAAACCAATGACAGAAAAGTCGCCAAAGCCAAAAAGCCTTTAGATTTTGAGGAATACGCAACTATTAATGACCGTTTGATCACTTTCCTCACCACCAAATTCCCTTTATTTAATAAAGATGGAGAGATGTATGCCATAGCTGGAATATCTACCGACATTAGCGACAGGAAAGCAGCTGAAAATATCCTGAAGCGGGATAAGGAAACGTTTGAAGCGTTGGTACAGGAAAGGACCAAAGAACTAGTTAACACGCAATTAGAATTAGAAAGGTCAAAGCGTCTTTCGGATATCGGGGTCCTGGCGGCTACCGTAGCCCATGAACTGCGTAATCCTCTGGCCGCGATGAGCATGGCGGCTCATAATATCAGGAGAAAAGCGAATAATCAGGATATCGAAAAACATTTGGCCACGATTGAAAAAAAGGTGGTTGAAAGCGATCAGATCATCAACAACTTGCTCTTTTATTCACGCTTGAAATCACCACACTATGAATTTTTCAAGATCTCCGATATCATCGATGAATGTACCGTATTACTGGCCAAGCAGGGTAAGAAGGAAACAAAGATAAATAAAAAACTGGATCCGATCAAAAATGTTCAGATCGAGGCTGATCCGCTCCAGGTCAAGGAAGTATTTAATAATATATTAAATAACGCGGTAGACGCCGTTCCTACAGGGGCGGGGCAAATTGTAGTAACCGCCGGGAATAACGAAGAATATGTTAAAGTGACTATTGAAGATAATGGCAATGGAATAGATCCCCATAACCTGGATAAAATATTCGATCCCTTCTTCACCACTAAAGCCAAAGGTACCGGCTTGGGCCTTTCCGTTTGTAAACAAATAGTCAACATGCACGGCGGTCACATATCTGTTCAAACTGAATTAGGGAAGGGAACCGCGGTCAGCGTGTCCCTGCCGATAGAAAGAAGAATTTTTAGCCTGGAAGAAAAGAAATGAGGAGGGGGGATGAAGAAGCGCCTGGTCAAAGGATCATTTTTATTGATCCTTCTGCCAGATATAGTCCGGGCAGGGGATTTTATTTTTTGCGGCTACACGGAGACCGGAGCGAGAGCGACGGATGAATCTGACTATGAGCTGGAGCTGAATGATAATGCTGGATGGAAACTGTCAGCGGCCCGCGGAGAATACGGCAAAGCTAAACCTGACGCGCGATATGACCAGCGTATGGACTGGAATGCCAGGGCCGGGGTAGAAGGGAACATCTAGAACAGGTATTACCTGACTGCCGGTGTGGATAAAGTGCTGGCCAACAAGGCGCGGCTGGGAGTAGAATTAAAATGGCGTATCACCGATAACCGCTATAGCGCGAATCAGAAAGATGTCGGGGTGAGAATAACGGGAGAGCGGAGGTATTAATTGATCGGTTTTATTTTCAGTTTTGTGGTTAATTATTTTGTAGCAGCCCTGGGTTGTTTTATCACTACCTGGATCGTTATGAAAATCCTGAAAAATGAATACCCATCACTGGTTGCTTTTCAGGTGGCCTTGGTTGCTCCTTTTGGGGCTATTAGTATAATACCTTATCTAGGGTGGATCCTGGTCCCGCTCATAGCCTTTTTCATAATGAAAAAATATCTTAACTATGAGTTCAAAGGGATGATTGTAGTAATGGTCATTTGGATCGTAATATTCATACCGCTCTATTGGGCCTTAAACTGGGGCGCTTATAGGTTAATGATTAAATTATTATTTCCTCCAGAAATGTACGAGTCTATGCAACAATACATCCGTGAACATAGAAGGTAATGTGGCTGAATTAATCGAAACTGCCAAAGAATGGTGCCGGGGCAAAAGCTGGATCCTCCGGGCTCCGGTGGTGATCTGGCTGGCATATATATTTGTCAATTACCTGCGCCAGTCAGATTATCTGAGCATCCTGGGCGCGTTTAACTATTGGGTGCATGAAGCCGGGCACCTTATAGCCTTGCCATTCGGGCAAACCCTGGAAGTGATCAGTGGTACTTTACTGGAAATGCTGATGCCGGTTGTGTTCCTGGTAGCCTTTCTAAGGCAAGGGGAGTTCTTTGGCGCTTCGTTCTGTTGCGGTTGGCTTTCTACTTGCTTTTTTTATGCCTCCTGGTATATTTCCACAGCGCAGCGAACAGACAATTGGAACCATGATTGGTACAATATTCTGAGCAGTATGGGAATATTAATATATAACCACCAAATCGCCTTTCTGGCTAAGTCTATAGCCGTGATCTTAATGCTATTCAGCCTGGTCTCAGGCGTTTGGCTGCTCTGGCAGATGAGAAAGCAGGGAATACCCGGAGCGCAGGAGTAAAGAGAAATGGTTAAAAGATCCGGTCCATATTATATTTATATCGTGCGCTGTAAAGACAGTACATTATATACCGGTTATACCAATGACCTGGAACAGCGTCTTAAAAAACATAATTCAGGCCAGGGAGCGAAATATACTCGCGGCCGGGGTCCGGTGAAATTAGTGTACAAGAAAAGATTCAAGAGTTACGGCAAAGCCTTAGGAGCTGAATGCGCGATAAAGAAATTAAACAAAAAAGAGAAAGAAAAACTGGCATCATAAAACAGCGCTACAAATATATATCTACGTAATAACGGGACCGCCAAAACAGGTGATCCCGTTTTGTTTCAGCAACGACTTTTATAGTGGAAATAAGTCAATTTAAAGCAGATTCGCGCAATTGCTTATATCTGCTAATCGCAGTAGTATAAAGAAAACTAAAGGAGGTTTCTATGGCTAACCTTATAGAAACAATGATAAATTTGCAATTGGGATTGCTGACAACCACTAAGGATAAGGTCAGCAAGATCGTGGATGACTTGGTACAAGAAGGGGAATTAGACAGGAGTAAAGGGAAAAAACTGATCGATGAGTTTATCACCAAAGGGGAAAAAAGCAAGCAGGAGATCAGTAAGAAAATTGAACTAATGATCACAGACTACCTGAACAAACTAGACATACCTTCACGTCAGGACATAGATGAGATCAGGAATGAAATAACGCTGCTGCGGCGGGTAGTGACCAGGGAGAGCCTGCGGCATAAAACTATGGGCACTAAAGGTTGATGTTAATGGGTATCAAACAAAAGATTTATGACTTACAGCGCGGTGAACGAATACTGCATATCCTGATCAAGTACGGCTTCGGGTATTTTGTGGAAAAGTTGAGCCTGGAAAGCGGCTTGATCTCTCGTAAGATCTTTCGTAATCTGGAAAAACAGGCTGTCACGGAAATACCGGCAGGAGTCAGGTTGCGCCGGGCTCTCGAAGAATTAGGACCCACCTACGTTAAACTGGGACAGGTCCTGAGCATGCGACCCGATATCGTGACCCTGGAGATCGCCGAGGAATTTGAAAAACTACAAGACGAGGTACCGCCGTTCCCATTTGCGCAAGCGAAAATAGAAATTGAACAGGAGCTGAACCAGCCCCTGGCTGAACTGTTCGCAAGTTTCGCGGATACACCCAAGGCTAGCGCCTCCCTGGCTCAAGTTTATGAAGCCACTTTGCCGAGCAGCGAAAAAGTTATGGTAAAGGTCCAACGGCCGGATATCGAAAAGACCATTATCGCTGACATCGCCATCCTCCAGGAACTGGCGCGTCTGGCTGAAAAGCACCTGCCTGAGTTCCGGGTATTTGACCCAGTGGGACTGGTTAAAGAATTCAAACGAGTGATAATCCAGGAAATAGATTTCCGGCTGGAAGCGAGTAATATTGAAAGATTCGGCGCTCATTTTAAAGATGATAATAAAGTATTTGTGCCTCGTTTCTACCCGGACCTTTCCAGCCGCCGCGTTTTGACTATGGAAGAGGTGACCGGGATCAAGATCACGGATACTACCGCGCTGGCAGAAGCCGGAGTGGATAAAAATCAACTGACCAGGAACTGGGCCGGAAGTACTTTGAAACAAGTGTTTGTGGACGGTTTTTTTCATGCCGACCCGCACCCGGGCAACATTTTCGTACAGCCGGGGAACCGGATAGCTTATCTTGACTTCGGTATGATGGGAAAACTGAACCGGCGCTTGCGTTCCTGCCTGACTGATTTATTGACCAATGTGGTACAGCGCGACGCCCGCGGAATCAGGGAAGCAGTGCTTTGCCTGGGCCGGGCTCCGGAGAACCTGAACCTGGCTGAGTTGGATGCTGACCTGGAAGAGTTCCTGGATCTTTACTACAATAAATCACTGGCAGAATTGAATATCGGGCAAATGATGCTAAACCTGTCCGCCCTGGTGCGGAAGAACGAGATCTTTTTACCGCCGGACCTGTTATTGGTATTTAAAGTATTCATTACCACAGAAGGGATCAGCCGACGCCTGGAACCGGGATTTACCTTTGTCGAGCAGGCTAAGCCTTTCGTGACTAAACTGCAATGGGAAGATTTCAACCCGGACCAGCTAACCAGGGAAATAGTCGTCTTCAGCAAGACTCTGGCGGGATTTATCGCTAAATTACCGCATGACCTGGTAGTGATATTCAATAAAATCAAAAAGGGCCATTTGAAAGTTGAGTTTGAGCATAAGGGGCTGGAACAACTGACCGCGGAAATAGACCGTTCTAGTAACCGGATCGCTTTTAGTTTGATCGTAGCCGCGCTGATCATCGGCTCTTCCATCATCGTGCATTTCCAGGGAGCGCAATTCCTGGGATTCCCGTTAGGGATACTAGGATTTCTGGCCGCCGGAATCCTGGGCTCCTGGCTGGTATATGTAATATTACGTTCTAAAAAATTATAGAGGAGTTAATATGAATAAAAAAATGATGATCGTGATATTAACAGGCGCGGTGTTATGTATTATAAGCACAGTCTCTTTAGCGCAATACGGCGAAGGATTAACGGTCCCGACCAGTGAAAATCCCGATTACCAACCGCCAAGCAAGGAAATTTCAATATACAATTTGGGAATAAACGCGTTGAGCAATAATGATTATGACCAGGCTCTGGAATATTTTATGAAGGCGCTGAAACAGGATAAAAATAATGCTGATGCCATGATCATGATCGGGTACACACAGATCCAGCTGGCAAATCCTGATGATGCCATAGCCAATCTGCAAGCAGCTCTTAAAATACAGCCGCGTTCAGCGAAAGCCAGGCAGTATCTAGGCGAGGCCTATATTCGGGCAGCGGTGCAGGAAATGGATATATTAAACAGTTACGGTGAAGATGGGCAGGATCAATTGCAGGATCTGGGTGTGTATTTTACGACTACCTATGAAAATTTGATCAAATGCAAATACTGTACAGTCCCGGCAAATTAGTTTAAAAGCGATAAAACTTTCAAAAACCACCAGCATAACTGGTGGTTTTTATTGTGTATGCGGGCTGATTATGTTAAAATATGATAACAAAAATGAGATTATATAATGCTCAAGACAGAAATAGTAAATATTTACGTTGAGGATATCGTAAACGATATTGCCGCTATTAACCAGGGATCTTTCCCGCCAGGCTGGAAATACGGAGAAGATAAAGCGTATTATCGCAAAATGCTTAAAAGCGGAAAGAATGTAATAGTTTTATTAAAAAACAACGGTAAAAATATCGGCTTTCTCCTGGCAATACCTCATAACGAGGCGGTCACGGAATTAAAGGATGATGACCGGCTAATGACTAAAGACCCGGCCAGATATTATATCGAAACCATTGCTATTTTACCCGAATATAGAGGGAAGAATGGTTTCTCCGTAATAATTAAAGCGTTAGGACAGGAATTAAGCCGGCGGGGCTTTTATAATATTTCATTGCATGCCAGGGTCGCGAACAACTTCAGTAATATAGTCCAAAAGAAGGTACGGGTGACTAAAATAAGAAGAGTTGATAAATGGAAATACTGCAATAATGAAGAACCGGTTGATTACATCGAGGGGACTTTAACTCCTCAATACAAGGGGTAAAGAGGTGCTATGGGAGTATATATATATTGCCTCAAGAAAGATCATCTATACCAGTCTGCCATAAAAGGTCATACTTTCGAGAATGAATGGTTCAAACTTGGAGAAGATGGTAGTGTTCTAATCAAAGGCACGAATAAGAATGGTTATGCCTGGGATGGCTGCAGCCCGAAATTCAAGCTAAAGGATATCTATTTTGGGACACCGGAAGCAGTTCTGAACCCAAAGACCGGGGAAAGTAAAACATTCTATGCCTCCTTGGTCCACGATGTGTTTTACCAATTCAGCGCCGAACTTAAGTCATTTGTCAAACGCCAACAAGTCGATCAAGAGTTTTATGCCATTCTAAAAAGAGATGAGTTTAGATTTGCCGGCATATACTACTATGCTGTACGTTTACTAGGCTGGCTGTTTTGGGGATAAATTTGGTAACGGGACACTAATATGAAAAGACATTACAAAAGTCATCAGTGGCGCAAACGCTCGGAAAAGAAGAAAGGCACCATCATCGAGGGAGTGATCCAACATCACGGGCGATTCGCGTTCTTGCTTTCGGAAACAGCCAACAGCGCAGATGTTTTTCTTCATGGGCGCGGCCTGGACCTGGCTATGGACGGCGACAGGGTTTCCGCCAAGGTACACCGTGAGGCAGACGGCCGGTTTGCAGGCGAGCTAATAGCTGTGCTTGAGCACGCCCATAAAAATGTCATTGGCATCCTGAAAAAACTCCCGCATGGCTGGATCGTGGTTTCTGAAAAAGGTGAAGCACCGGCAACGGAAGTAATCGGTTTCCAGCATAAGATCATTCCAGTAGCCGGGGCAGTGGCTGTACTGGAGATCACGCGCTGGCCTACGGAAAGGCTCGGCGCCGCCGGGATGGTCATTGAGATCCTGGGACAGGCGGATAACGTAACAACGCGTATCACCATGCTCTTGCGGGCTCATGGCATCAGTGAAATATTTCCCAAAGAAGTTCTCCATCAAAGCAATGCTTTACCGGTTAAACTTGAGGCCGCGGATTGGCACGGGCGGGAAGAGCTGTTCCATCTGCCGATAGTGACTATTGACGGGGCTGACGCGAAAGATTTCGATGACGCAGTCTCCCTGGAACAACTGGATATGAACATAGTCAGGCTGGGGGTGCACATAGCTGATGTGGGTCATTACGTGAAAGTCGGGTCAGCTTTGGATAAAGAAGCCTATAAGCGTGGGACCAGTGTTTACCTTCCTGACCGGGTCATACCCATGCTGCCGCCTTCGCTTTCCAATAATTTGTGCAGCCTGGTGCCTTTCCAGGAACGCCTCACCGTATCAGTCTTTATGGACATTGATGCGGCGGGAAATGTGATCAGGCGGCGTATGGCCAATACGGTAATACGTTCCTGCCGGAGGTTCACTTATGATGAAGTCCAAAAGCTGCTGGACGGCGGACATATAGCTGAAGTGCCCAAAGCGGCAAAAGAAGCAGTCCTGCGCATGGGCAGGCTGGCAGAAATATTGTACCAGCAAAGAGTTAAGAGAGGGGCACTAGATTTCAACCTCCCGGAATATAAAGTGGATCTTGATGAAGACGGCAAACCGCTGCGGGTGGTACAGCGCCCGAGGCTGGCAAGCCATCGCCTGATCGAGGAATTCATGCTGCTAGCCAACGAAGCGATCGCCACTGAACTTATGGCCGCGAAAGCTCCGTTTTTGCACCGCCGCCATGATGTACCTGACCCTGATAAGATAAGAAAACTGGCCAAAGAGCTCGGTGACCTGGGATTATCCGCCGGACATCTTTCAGGCGGGAATACGCACAAGGCCCTGCAGGATATCCTGCTCCAGGCGCAGGAGCATCCCCTGGAAGATATAATTAATTCTCTTATGGTCCGCAGTATGCAGCAGGCTGTTTACTCCCCGGAATCGCTGGGACATTTTGGCATTGCCGCTAAAGCCTACGCTCATTTTACCTCGCCTATCAGGAGATATCCTGATCTAATGACGCATCGTGCCATTAAAGCCCTCCTGCAGGGTAAAAAAGAAAATCATGGCGCGCTGTCACTGATCGAGGCGGGTGTTCATTGCTCGGAACGCGAACGCTCTGCGGCAGAGGTGGAATATAAGGCGGTAGATCTGATGCGAGCTGAATTATTAAAGGGGCAGACAGGAAAAGTAATGGATGGTATCGTAGTTTCAGTAATGGACAGCGGTTCATTCGTGCGCTGTGGTGATACTGGCGCCGAAGGATTTCTGCGTGAAACCAATCTCAGACTTGGCGACAAACTAAAAGTAATGATAGAGAAAGTGGATCTCAGAGAAGGAAAGATAGATTTATCCTTAGCGAATAAATCCCAACTGCCGACACATTGGCGCAGGACCAAGCTCAAACCACGAAATCATGAGCATAATAAAAAAATGCCGCGGTTATAGGTTTGGGAGGAGTAATCGTGTTTTTGAAGAAACAAATAATTTATTATGCTATTTTGATTTTGCTAAAAAGTGTTTGTTTTTCATATTCAATTTATGCTGCGGAACAACCCCGTGCCGAGCAAAAGAGTGAAAATGCTCCTTTTGGGATGCATGGCGCGTTCTCGCGGCCATTTATTAAATCGGATAATGTCACCCATGAAGAAGTTTTAAAAAGGATTCACGAAGATAAAACATTATATCGGCATGTTCAGGATATAGGCATTAAATGGATCAGGCCGGGTGCTGATATTTATTGGCGGGCAGTCCAGCCCTCCTTGGAATATGTAAAAAAGGGAAGGTATGATTGGCGAAGTATAGATGACCTTTACGGCCGGGTTCCCGCAGGGGTATGTATATTAGGAACTTTTGATCCTTTAGTGTGGGGCATAAATAGCGATCCGGCTTTTAAGCCAGGCACATGGGAATTTGCCAGCGCTGAAGAAGAAAAATACTATATCAAATTCGTTAAAGAGGTTGTTGAACGCTATGATGGTGATGGATATAAAGATATGCCGGGATTACAAAACCCGATTAGGTATTGGCAGATCGGTAATGAACAAGCTTTCAGGCCTCTTATAGGAACCAGGAAGGTTAATGAGCCGCTGGACTGGAAAGGATTCAGCCATATAGTAGAAATCTCTGCTAAAGCTATAAAGGAAAGCGATCCTATGGCCAAAATTGCGCTGGGTGGGCTGGCATCGGGGTATCCGCTTCTTAATGACCCGATCGCCAAACTTATGGATAGTCCTCCGGGAATAAGGGAACGTGAAGAGTTTTATGCCCCCTTATTAAAGGATCTTAATGGTAAATATATTGATATATTTGATATTCACTATTATGGCTCTCTGCAAGAGACAAGCTCAGAAGGTTGGAACTGGATTTTTATGAAAGATGTATATACGTATATTCGACAAATACTCAATAAGAATGGTTACCAAAACACAGAAATCTGGTTCACGGAAACAGCGGTGCCAAGCGAACCTTCTGGCGAAAGATTCCAAGCCATGAATCTTGTTAAAAGATTTATTTATCCGTTATCGTTTGGAGTGAAAAAAGTATTTTGGTGGAATATGGTCGAAGGCGAATACCCTTTAGAAGTTGATAAACCAGCTAATCATTTTGGATTGGTTTATGATGGTTTGGGACAGGGCGACCCTGGGTATGGCGTGAAAAAATTAGCTTACTATACTTACAAAATAATGGTTGAGGTCCTGGCTGGCAGTGACTGGAATAAAATAGAAACAATTCATGAAAAAGACGGAATCTATGTTTTTAAAATCACAAAACAAGGTAAATCTGTCTGGGTAGCTTGGAATGAAAATAAAGTGCCGAGCCAGTTCAGTGTCACCGGTCTTAAAGCGAGTAAAATAAAGGTAACTAAAACTATACCTAAGGCAAATAGAGGTAGAGAATTGAAGGAACAGGATTACCCGCAATTCTTTGAAGAAGAATTTATTGCTGTACTCAAAGGAAAAGCAGATATAAATTTAACAGATGTTCCCCTGTTTATTAAAGAAATCGAGTAAGGCTGCCAGACTTTGGATAACCGCTGGAATTATTTTAATTGACAACAGATGTTTTTGGACGTATAAATATATTTTATTTACCTTATTTCCAAGGCAGAAGGGGTGTATTATGGTGAAAGACCAGATTTTTAGAAAAAAGCAGCCGATAACCGATTTTAATTTTAGGAAGAAGACCGCGGCTGTATTTGATGATATGCTGAACCGTTCTGTACCCTTTTATCAGGAAATCCAGCGTATGACCGTTGAAATAGCCGCTGATTTCGCTGCTCCGAGTACAAACGTATACGATCTGGGTTGCTCCACAGGCACAACGCTTCTTGCCCTGGATAAAGCTTTACCGCAGGATGTTTCTTTTACCGGCGTTGACTATTCTCCCGATATGATCGAGAAGGCGAAAGAAAAACTCAAAAAAAATAATGTAAAAAGAGACTGCAAATTTATCTGCCGGGACTTAAATGACGGCATCGCGGTTACCAACGCGTCAGTGGTAATATTTACTCTTACCCTCCAGTTCGTTCGTCCGTTAAAACGCCAGAAGATGATGGAAGATATTTGCAAGGGAATTAACAAGGGCGGATGCCTTATCCTGGTTGAGAAAGTATTAAGCGTCGATTCAAAATTAAACCGGCTTTTTATAGATTACTACTACAACTTTAAGAAGCGCCAGGGTTATAACCAGTTAGAGATATCCCAAAAGAGGGAAGCCTTGGAAAATGTTTTGATCCCATACCATCCTGAAGAAAACCGGCAGCTGCTTCTTGACAGCGGTTTCAAAGAGTGCGATATGTTCTTTAAATGGTATAATTTCTGCGGAATGCTGGCGCTAAAAATATGATGCGGAAAATATTTCATGCCTTTCTTTTAAAAAGCGGCACGGTATTTTTCCGTTTACGTAATTATTTGTTCCCGATTTTTATTATTATGGTGCTTGTTTTTACCAAACCGGCCTTATTCCTGGGCAGGGAAGATATTGATATAGCTCTGGTTACTTTAGGCTTTATCATATCGATAGGGTCGGCGTTGTTCCGCTTATTTGTTATCGGTTTGGCTTATATCGCGCGCGGCGGTAAAGACGGTCATGTTTACGCGGAAGGACTGGTAACACAAGGAATTTATGCCCATGTGCGTAATCCTATGTATGTCGCAAATTTTCTTGTGGTCGTGGGAATCACGTTAATTTACGGGTCTTTTTGGCTATATTTTGTGCTAATTCCTTTCTTCGCTTACATCTATTTATCCATAGTAACCGCGGAGGAAGATTACCTGCGGAGCCATTACAACGAGGAATTTCAGGCCTACTGTCAAAAAGTGAACCGCTTTATCCCTGATTTTTCCGGACTGCGCGAAACCATAAAGCAGTTTCCATATGATTGGAAAAAAGCTATCCGCAAAGAATTCGGCACTTCCATCGGGATACTGGCCGGCAGTTATTCCCTTTGGTTATACAAGAGATACCATTTTTACAACCTTGGACAGAGTGAATACAGGATATTTATCGTGGAAATACCGCTTATTTTATTAGCTATAATATACTGTTCTATAATGTACCTTAAAAAGACCGGTCGGCTGGATTGATTTTTGGCCATGAATAACGCGAAAATAATAAAACCACCAAAACATCTGGTGGTTTTTATTGTTTATAGGGATTGATTATGCTAAAATGAAATAAAAACTCAACTGTACGCAAAGCAAAGAAAGTGAAATTTATCAAAAGAAAATAGGGAGTAGTGTAATGGGAATAGTAGAAGTAAAAAGTCTTAGGAAGGAATATGATTCCCTGGTCGCGGTACGGGATATCAGCTTCTCAGTAGAGCGGGGTCAGGTTTTAGGGCTGATCGGGCCTAATGGAGCCGGTAAGACCACGCTTCTTAGAATACTGGCTACCCTTTTGCCGCCGACAGCCGGAGAGGTCACTATTAACGGTTTAAATACGGCTAAAGAGTATTTAGCCATAAGAAAAACGATCGGCTATTTGCCGGATTTTTTCAACTTATATGACGACCTGACAATTGAGGAATGCTTAACTTTTTTTGCCCGGGCCTATAAAGTAGAGGGAAAGGAAATAGACCGCCTGATATTTGAAACTTTAAACTATGTTGACCTGCGAGAAAAAAGATTTGATTTTATCCGTAATCTTTCACGGGGAATGATCCAAAGGCTGGGGGTTGCCGTTCTATTGGTAAGAAAGCCGGATATTTTCCTGCTGGATGAACCTGCCTCCGGATTAGACCCGCGAGCCAGAGCGGAATTACGGCAAGTGCTTACTAAATTGAGTAGTGAGGGAAGAACCATCATTATATCGTCGCATGTTCTGGCTGACTTGGCGGATATCTGCTCTCACATTATTATTATGGACAAAGGCAAGTTCCTGGCGAACGGGCCAGTCCGGGAGATCATTAATCAGATCAGCGATACAAAAAGAATACATCTGGAAATATTGGGAAATAGTGAACAGGCAAAAACCGCGTTAGAAAATTATGCAAATATCAAATTGCTCAAAACACAGGAAAGCTCTTTTATTGTTGAAATCGCCGCTGATCTGGAAAAAGTAGCTCTATTGAACAAGCATTTAGTAGATCAGGGCTTTAAAGTTGTATCTTTTTACGAAGAGAAAGCAAATCTGGAAGATGTCTTCCTGAAAATAACCGGACACTAAGGAGTGACTATGGAAAATAACCCTTTGATCCAGCGGTACCGATATAGTTTGCTCAGACCTAAAGACATATGGATCTATTCGTCCATTTATATCGGGATCGTTTCTTTAATCCTATTTATCAGTTACCTTATTGTCTGGCCATCAGTGAACGATTCCGGAAAATCCGTCGTAACTGTTCACCAGGGAGTCTATGCTGTTTTCGCCGTCCTGCAAATCATCATTCTTTGGCTCTGGGGAAGCTACAATACCGGCTCAGCCATACCAAATGAGATCCTAAGAAAATCATACGACTTCTTCCGGCTGCTTCCCAGTACGCCTTTACAGAAGGCTACCGGCGTTTTGTTTGGTAGTAATTTAATAACTTATGCCCTGGGACTGGTTAATTTTATATTGCTCATTATTTTTGGATTTCTGGGGGGAATTAATCCGCTTTCGCTATTTTCCTCTTTACTATTCTTAATAGCTATGACTTTGCTTCTTAATTCCTTCAGCCTGATGTCTTCGATCAATCCTTCTCTCAAACAGCGCCGTAATATTAACCAGGTCTCGAAACTTATCGTTTTAGGTTTCTTCCTTCTGCCTTATCTCTCCATGTTTATCATCAACAGCAAATTCTTCTCTTCCGACGTCACTTTCTTTTTTCTTAAGATACCGTCCGGAATATTTACCTCACTGGTTGTTTTCTATTTTGCCGGCTGGATACTGTCAGGGGTGATACGCAAGTTCAGATATGAGGGCGTCCCTTTATTCAGCCCGGCTGCGGCAGTGCTTTTCCTGGTCGGGTTTGAGGTCTTATCCCTGGGCATATTCTGGCCTTATTACAAACAAGAAATGATGTATGAGGCCAGCCGCATAGTTCCTTTGTTCACCTTGTTCATACTCAGTGCCGGGACCTTAAAAGATCACTCCAAGTACCTGGAGATCAGCAGGTCCATACTGATCGATAGATATTCAGGAAAGTTAAGCAACATTAACAGATTCCTTTTGCAGTCAAATCTTAGTTTTAGCATTGGCCTGTTCATTATCTGGTCGCTTTTTACTTTCATAACTTCTTTTGCCGTCCAGGGATCCATTGTCAGTAATCTTTTCACCGTTCTTAACTTCTTTACCTTCATTATGTTTTTTGTGTCCTTATTTGAACTGAACATTCTCTGCAGCCAGAAGTACAGGAAGATCTGGCTTTTACTGGTTTTCATGGGGTTATTGTCTCTCTTTTTGCCATTGATCTTAGCTGCCTCTCTGCGTTCGGATACAGTTTATATACACAGCTTTTTTGGTTATATTAGTTCTTTTGTCACGGCCAAAGACCTTTTGATCAATAATATTATGCTCCAGGTAAAGGTACTTTTAGTGAATTTGATACTATGTTTTATAACCTTTTACATTATCTACAAAAATTATATCGAGATACTAAAACTAAGGAAAGATTTAGAGTAGGGGGAGAAAATGGACTTGCCCCGATTTAGTGGACACGAGAAAGGGTAAAGAGTACAATAACCCTGGAGGTGTCCGATGCAAAAGAGAGATCGCAAGCGGTACAGCCGCGAATTCAAGATGGAGGCCGTACGCCGAACTCAAGTAACAGGTAAAAGTGTCGCCGAAGTTGCGCGCGAACTTGAAATACCCGTGCATCATCTATATAAATGGCGCACAGAAGTAGATAGAAAAGAAACAGAGGCATTTCCTGGCGTAGGACACAGCACAGCCAATGAAGAGTTGGAAAGCCTCCGCCGTGAAAACAAACAGTTACGAGAAGAACGTGATATATTAAAAAAAAGCCTGATCTTCTTTGCCAAGGACGCTTCGAAAGATTCAGGTTCATCCGGCAACATGAACGGGAATTTAGAATAGCAACAATGTGCTCTGTTCTGGCTGTTTCTCGGTCCGGATACTACGCTTGGAAGATGCGAGGCCAAAGCCAGCGTAGCCGGGGAAATGAAGCGTTGCTCAACCAGATTCAAAGCATTTATGCCAAAAGCCGGAAAGTCTATGGAGCACCTCGTATTCACGAAGCGCTGAAATCTGAAGGGCTGCACTTTGGAAGAAAGCGCGTGGCAAGGTTGATGAGGATCTCTGGTATTGTCGCAGAACCTCATCGTCGTATGCGTTGGAAAAGAGCTTTTAAGACGGCTGATGCAGCCGATAACCTGGTGAACCGACAGTTTGATGTTTCCAAGCCCAATAAGGTATGGGTTGCTGACATGACGGTGTTCTGGACAGGCTCCGGATGGGTGCACCTGGCAGTTGTCATGGACCTTTTTTCGCGCAGAATTGTAGGCTGGGCCATGCATGGTCAACCCACTGAACGCTTGGTGGTCAACGCTTTGGAAATGGCTATTACGAGCCGCAGACCGGAAGGTCCATTGATTCATCATTGCGATCAAGGAAGCCAGTATAGAAGCTATCATTTCCGCTCCAAACTGAAAGAATATGGTGTACAGCTTAGCATGAGCCGCAAAGGAAACTGTTGGGACAACGCAGTGATCGAGAGCTTCTTTAAGACTTTGAAGCAAGAACTGCAAAATGACGCAAGATTCGTTTCGCGAGAAGAAGCCAGAGCACAGTTGTTTGAATACATAGAAGTTTTCTATAATCGCAAGAGATTACACTCGACGTTAGGGTATCTTAGCCCAACGCAATTCGAGTCGAAATTACCCACTCTTGTGTCTACAAAAACGGGGTAACTCCAAAATAAACTGCTCTAATGCGAAATGTGTCCGGTCAATACGATGAAGGATATGTACGAGATCATTAAAGAAAGCGATAGGGTGGTTACATTTTAATGTTGCAAAGCAGTAAATTCTTTATTACAGCTTTCGGCTGCCAGATGGTCATATTACCGGCGCACTATGGAGAGAATTGCGGAAGCACTGATGAGGATGGAGTAAAGTATTATATGACTGTTTTGGAGTATT
>JAQUQP010000020.1 GCA_028716025.1 bacterium
AGCTTGAAAGCGCTTGACGGGATCAATAACCTGATCCAGTTACGCAATATCAATGTAGCGGTTATCGGGCCGGGACTATCTACTCATCCGGAAACAGTTGAATTGGTCCGCAGCTTTGTGGCTGCCAGCAAGATCCCTGTGGTCATTGATGCAGACGCCATTAATGCCCTGGTGGGGAAACTGGAAATATTTAAATCTGCCCGCGGACCGGTGGTGATCACGCCGCATGCCGGTGAGCTGGGCAGGCTGATCGCCGCTCATGCTACTGAGATCAAAAAAGCCCGCGGTAAATACCCGCTCCAATTCAGCAAAGATACAGGAGCGATCTGCGTCCTTAAAGGTTACCAGACGATCATTACCGACGGGAAAAAAATAGTAGTGAACAATACCGGTAACCCGGGCATGGCTACGGCTGGCAGCGGTGACGTATTAAGCGGCATGCTGGGCGGTTTAATAGCCCAAGGATTGGATATAATGGATGCTGCTAAGGCAGCTGTTTATATACACGGCCTGGCCGGGGATATGGCGATCAAAGAGACCACGGAAATGGGCCTGGTCGCCAGCGATATAATTAAAGCTATACCGAAGGCACTAAAAGCAGTAATTGGCTGAAAGCTGAATGCTAAAAGTTAGAGGTAAAAAATGAATTTTTTACGAGAAGCGAATAAAATAAAAGCAGAACTGACCGCTATCCGGCGGCACCTGCATCAGCAACCGGAATTAAGCAATAAGGAATATAAAACCAGTGCTTATATTGCCGCCTTGCTGAAAAAATGGGGCTACAAAGTTAAAACAAAAATCGGCGGTACCGGCGTCATTGGTTTGCTTTTTCCATCAACAATCTACAATCTACAATCAACTAGATGCATCGCCATTCGCGCTGATATGGATGCCTTACCTATCCAGGAAGCGACTAAGAAAAGTTTTGCTTCCCGGGCTAAAGGAATTATGCATGCCTGCGGCCATGACGGTAATATGACCTGTGCCCTGGGTGCGGCAAAATTGTTAGCAGCGCACCAGGATGAACTAGCAAATCCAGTGAAATTTATTTTCCAGCCGGCAGAAGAAATTTCCAATGGCGCGGAGAGAATGATCAAGGCCGGCGCCCTAAAAGACCCAAGAGTCAAAACGATCATCGGGATGCATGTTTATACCTTACTGCCGGTCGGCAAGATCGGCATCAAATACGGCCAAATGATGGCCAATGTAGATGAGTTCACCTTGATAATTACCGGTGAAGGCGGCCATGGGGCAGCGCCGCACAAGGGCGTAGATGCGATAGCGATATCTGCGGAAGTAATTACCGCGCTGCAGCAAGTAGTTTCCCGCCAGACTGACCCGGCAGATCCGGTGGTGTTGACCATCGGTACGGTTAATGGCGGCACGCAATATAATATTTTAGCGGATAAAGTTGTGATGAATGGCACCGTGCGGACCTTGAATGACAAAACCCATCAGGAAATGCCTAAAAAGATAGAAAAAGTAGTGCGGGGGATAACCGCTGCTTTTGGCGCCAGGTACCTTTTGGAATACAAAGTGCTGGGGATCGCTTTAGTTAACAGCGATCAGGCAGTCGATAGTATTAAAAAGGCCGCGGCCAAACTTTTAGGCGATAAAAATATAATTACTATTAACCGCGCCTCTATGGGTGGTGAAGATTTTGCCAGTTACCTGCAACACGTTCCCGGTGCTTTTGTGTACCTGGGGGTAGGCAATAAAACCAAAGGGATCACCTATCCCTGGCACCATGCCTGTTTTGATCTGGATGAAGAGGCCTTGCCTATAGGGGCAGCAGTCTTGGCGCAAAGCGTGTGGGATCAGACTAACAATGAATAGGTATAAAGTTGCCGCTGTTAAATGCAGAACATACGAAAAAAATGAAATCACTAAAGCCTTAACTGATCTCCTCGGTCATATCGGCGGCTTTGGTGCCTATGTCAAACCCGGACAGAAAGTACTGATCAAACCCAATCTCCTGGCTCCGCGCCCTCCGGAAACAGCAGTTACTACCCATCCCGCGCTTATTATCGCGATCGCTGAGGCGATTAAAAACCAAGGAGCCCTGCCGTTTATCGGAGACAGTCCTGGCGGATTTGGCGTGCTGCAACGGATTGAACAGCTCTGGGAAATTACCGGGATGAAGCAGGCAGCTGATGCCAGTGGTGCGACCCTGGTTAATTTTGAAAAAAGCAAGTTTAAGGAACTGGAGCTGTCTCTCGGGAAAAAGAAGATTAAAATACCCATTGCCGCGTGCGTGCTGGAAGACTTTGATGTCGTGATCAATGTACCTAAATTCAAGACCCATGACCTGACCATCACTACCGGCGCGATCAAAAATATGTTTGGCGTAATGCCGGGATTAACAAAAATACAATTTCATAAATTAGCCCCGAAAAAAGAAGACTTAAGCACACTGCTGGTAGCTTTATTTAGTCACGTGGTGCCCCAGCTCAATATTATGGATGGCGTGATCGGGATGGAGGGGGAAGGCCCGGGCTCCAGCGGTACACCGGTGGCCACTGGATTCTTACTGGCCGCAGAGAATGCTTTAGCTATGGATATGGTACAAGCCAGAATCATGGGAATTGACTTGCAAAGGGTACCCATCATTACCGCGGCATTAAAAGCTGGCCTGGGGCCAAAAACCTTGGCTGAGATTGACCTTCAGGGAGCTTTAATAGAAGATCTCAAACCGGCCTGTTTTGTTTTACCCCCCGGAGGTTCCCTGACTGAAAAAATACCGAAGTTCCTGGTACCTCTGGTAAGTTATATTGCCAGGCTGGTCAGGTTAACAGATCCAGTGGTCAATGAAGAGTTGTGTACCAAATGCCAAATTTGCGTTAATAGTTGCCCGGTCAAGGCTATTGATAATTACCAAGGGAAGATCAGGGTTAACTATAAAGCATGCATAGAATGTTTTTGCTGTATAGAATTATGTCCCTCCCGGGCTATGACGATCAAAAAATCAAGGTTATTAAAGCTGGCCGAGAAGAAGGGGTAACATGATGCGATCTAAACAACAAACCTTGGGGCAAATAGGGGAATTTGGCCTGATCCAGAGGGCCAAGCGCATTTTTGGCCTGCCAGCCAGGCCAGGATTGGTGCAGGGGATAGGAGATGATACTGCCGTGGTTAAAATTGGCCACAATAAAGCCCTGCTCTATACTACAGATATGCTGATAGAAGATGTCCATTTTTCATTGAAATATGAGGGATTTTTCGATATTGGCTGGAAAGCCCTGGCAGTTAATATCAGCGATATAGCCAGTATGGGAGCTACCCCGACCTGGGGGCTGATCTCTGTGGGAGTCCCTGTGGGTATTCCTGTGGATAATGTGGACAAATTGGCACAGGGGGTGGCCAGCTTGGCCCGTAAATACAGGGTAGGGATCATTGGAGGAGATACTGTTAAGTCCCCTGACCGGCTGGTAGTTAACATAGCTCTTTTAGGGGAGGCTCCGGCCCAGGATATCCTGTACCGGCATGGGGCTAACCCGGGAGACGCTTTGTTTGTTACCAACCGTGTTGGAGAGGCAGCTGCAGGGCTGGCGGTATTAAAAGACCGATGGCAGCTAACCGTTAACGGCTGGCCGACTCTTAGAAAGCAGCTCGTAAAAGCATATCTACGGCCAGAACCTAGAATCAAAGAATCCGTATTAATCGTAAAAAACAAGCTAGCTTCCAGTATGATCGATATCAGTGATGGTTTGCACCTTTCTGTGAAATTGCTCTGTGGAAGATCAAAAGTCGGTGCTAAAATATACCTAAATAAAATTCCTATTAACCCGCGACTCGCGACCCGCGACCCGCTACAGTCTAGGCAATGGGCCTTAAGCGGCGGGGAAGATTACGAATTATTATTTACTGTACCTAAAAATAAGATCAGGAAGGCCCTTACCCTGTTCCCCTCTGGCTGGATCGGGGAAATCACCGGGGACAAGACAGTCAAGGTCCTGGACCAGGCGGGACAAGAAGTTATGATAAGGAATACCGGATATGAACATTTCAAAACTACGTAAAACTATTATTACCAAATCTGCTGCCGCTACACAGCGTTTTGGACGAAAATTGTCCCGGCAACTAAGACCAGGGGATCTCGTTTGTCTTAGTGGTGGCTTAGGTGCCGGTAAAACGTGCCTGATCCAGGGGATTGCCAGGGGGTTACAGGTTAAGGATTATGTCAATAGTCCCACTTTCAAGATCATTAATGAATACGCCGGAAAGATCCCGGTTTATCATTTTGACTTATACCGGCTGGACGGGTTAACCGACCTGCATGGCTTAGGTTATGAAGAATACTTTTATGGCCAGGGTGTTTCCCTGGTAGAGTGGGCGGAAAAAATCATTCCTTTCCTGCCAAAACAATATTTACAAGTCGAAATATTCAGCCTTGATAAAAACACCCGGAAGATCACCCTGACTGATTGGAGAAAGAAGAAATGATCGTATTAGGAATAGAAACTTCTACAAAGATCGGCAGCGTGGCCTTATCCGGGAACGGAAAAATACTGGCTGCGGCTGACCTGTCCGGGGAGATGAACCATTCTGAAAAATTATTACCGGCAGTAGAGAAAATTATATCGGCAAAAAAAATACGTTTTGCTGATATCAACCGTATCGCTGTATCTACCGGGCCGGGATCATTTACCGGGCTACGAATAGGGATAACTGTCGCCCGGACTATGGCCCATATGTTGCATAAAGAATTAGTTAGTATCCCCACCCTGGACTGCCTGGCAGCCATGGTTTCTTCCCGCGGTGAGCTGATCTGTCCATTGATCCCAGCTATCCAGGAACAAGTTTATTATGCTTTGTATGCGTCTACACCCGGCCAAAGCTGTAAGAAAATTACAGATTACCGCCTGGTTTCTCTGGAGACGCTAGCCCGGGAACTAAAAAAGCGTTCGCCAAAGATAATTTTCACGGGTGAAGCGTTATTTTCGACCCGGGAACGCCTGGCCCGTGAATTCCGCGGCAAAGCCAGCTTCACAACACCAAATATCTGGCGTCCAACCGCTTCCTGGATCAGCTTGCTTGGCGCCAAATATCAGGCCCAGCCTTGGGGCAAGGTCATTCCTTATTACATCAGGCCTTCTGAAGCTGAATTGAAATGGAGAAGGAAAGGGAAATAATATGGATATCAAGTACGAGCACTTAAAAGAAGAAGACTTGGATGCGGTGTTAAAAATTGAGCAAGCCAGTTATTCCCTGCCTTGGACAAAAAGCATGTTTGAACAGGAACTGCACATCCCTACCAGCCACTTTTTTGTGGCCAAATCCCAGCCAACTATGGAAATAATAGGTTATGCCGGTTATTGGCAAGTGATAGACGAACTCCATTTGATAAATATCGCTGTTCATCCTGAATACCGGCGGCAAGGCTTGGGAAAGCACCTGTTATACTATATTTTATGTGACGGTAAAAGACTGGGTTTGAAAAAAGCTACTTTAGAAGTACGAGCTTCCAACCAAGCTGCCCAGAGACTGTATGAGCAGGTTGGTTTTAAGAATGTCGCTCTCCGCAAGAACTATTACGCTGATAACCTGGAAGACGCGGTTATTATGTGGCTCTATAACCTCTCCCAAGTCAGTTAGTTTGTATCTATGATCCTTTTTTTATTTAATCTGCGCTGCGCCCGCCGAAGTTTTAGTGGCGGGTAATCTGCTTTTAAATCCGTGTAATCGAGGGATTAAACCTTTAGTTTAATCCCAAAAATCTCCTTTACAGGCACAGGTTTTTGTGGTATAGTTTATAATACGATTGGTAACCCAGTTTTTGGAGACTTAATGTTCAATTTCATTCGGCAAAGGATTGAATTGAAATTAGGGGTGGTATTACTTTTTGTTGTTTTTATCCCTATTACCATAATGTCTTTTTTGAGCGTTAATTTGATCCTGAAGGGGATCCAACGTGAAATACAGCAGCGCATTGTCAGCGACTTGAATGTCGCTGTCGCTATTTATGACAAGATCAAGCATCAGTTGCGCTATACTATCCGGGACCAAAGCAGCCGAGTCAAATATTATTTTGATACTGAAACGCTGGATGACCTGCCGGCTTTCTTAAAAGCCGTAGCTGAACAGAACAATCTGGATGTTCTTATAGTGGCCGATAGAAGGGGACGGGTTATTGCCCGTGGTAATCTGCCCCTGCTCAAAGGTGATAATTTGTCTGACCGGGCTTATTTCAAAAGGGCGATTGACGGCGAAGATATAGTTTCCACGGAACTGATCAATACCAGTGAAATGCAGACCGAAGGTATTAAGAGCAACACGGCCGAAGCTTTAATGATTAGAGTGGTAATGCCGGTAAAAGAACCGGACGGTACTGTCCGAGCGGTAATGGTTGCCGGGTACCTGCTTAATAATAATCATGGTGTTGTAGACCTGATCACCGACTTGATCGGCGCCCAAGCCGCGATTTTCCAGAGGGATATGATCGTTTCCAGCAGTCTGCGTGACCATAATGGCGCGCGGGTAATGGGAACTAGAATCAACGGCAAGATCACGGAAATGGTATTACAAAATGGTAAACAGTATATCGGTGAAGATGAGGTCTTTGGTACAGGATATATTAACGGCTATGTTCCTTTGCGCAATGCCAATAATCAGGTTATCGGCAGTCTGTATATCCGGGCTAGTGAAGAAGGATTTCTGGATATTAAGAGAAAAGTAATGTCCTCGATCATCTTTATGGCCGGATTCAGTATTCTACTGGCCCTGACTATCGGATTTTCTGTTGGGCGGCCATTGACCAGGTCTATTGAAAGTTTGCGGCAAGGCGCGCTCGCTGTCGCTAATAGTGATTTTGACCATAAGATCGAAGTAGATACTGATGATGAATTGAAACAATTAGCCGATGCCTTCAATGCCATGACCGGAGAACTGAAAGAAGCGCAGAAAAAATTACTGCAATCAGAAAAAATGGCGGCTCTTGGCCAGATCGCGGCAGCAGTTAGCCATGAATTAAAGAATCCTTTGACCGGTATCAAAATGGCTGCTTATTTCCTGCGTGACAAAGTGAGCAGCGAAGACAGGGAAGCGAACAAGAGTATTTCCGATATCGAGTCGGAAGCTGACCGGGCGAATAAGATCGTTATGGAAATATTAACCTTCTCGCAACCGATCAGCCCGATCTTTAATACGGTAAATATAAATGAAGTATTGGCGGAAATCCTGCCGGTGCAGGAATACCAGGCCCAACTTCATGATATAAAAGTGACTAAACAACTCCAGAAGATCAATAGTGTCATTAAAGCGGACCGTGACCAATTAAAGCAAATTTTTGACAATTTAATAAATAATGCCCTACAAGCTATGGGTGCCGGTGGGGAATTAACCGTTATGAGCGTGGAAGAAAAAGATAGCATTAAGGTTAAGATCAAAGATACCGGCGTGGGAATATCGGAAGAGAATTTAAAAAATATCTTTCAACCATTCTTCACTACAAAAGACAAAGGTATTGGCCTGGGTTTGTCTATCGTGAACGAGATCATCAGGAAGCACCAGGGTACAATTTCAGTTGAAAGCAGGTTGGGCCAGGGGACTACCTTTGTTGTCAGCTTTCCCAAATTCGTTTAAGCCGGCGTAAGTTAATATAAGGGGTAAACAGGATCAATGGTTAAAAAACTGGACAAGCCAGAATTACTTATCGTTGATGATGAAAAAGTTATCCGGGAAATGCTGGAAGCCCTTCTGGTACGCGAAGGATATAATGTGACTACGGCGGAAAATGGTGCCGCTGGTATAGACCAAATACAAAAAAAGTTCTTTAATATTGCCATTGTCGATATCAAACTGACAGATATGAGCGGCATGGAAGTCATGAAACATGTCCGGGAAGCTCATCCGGAAACCGTGGTTTTGATGGTGACTGCTTTTGCCACAACAGAAACTGCGATCAAGGCCCTGGAAGCCGGAGTGTACGACTATATCATCAAGCCTTTTGATATTAACCGCATTAAAATGATCATTAAGCGCGGTTTGGAAGAACAACGGTTGACCCTGGAAAATAAGGAGCTATTATCTAGCCTAAAGATAGAAAAAGACAAACTTGAATCAGTACTGGAAATAGGCAAAATGATGTCTTCGATCCTGGACCTGCGTGAATTGATCGATTTCATCGTGAAAAAATCAACCGAAGTTTTAAAAGCGGAAAAAGGATCTTTAATGCTCCTGGATGAAGCCACCGGGCAACTGATCATTAATGGAGCGATCGGCCTGTCCGAAGAAGTTATTAATAAAACTAAAATGAAGATTGGAGATAAGATCGCTGGTTTTGTTATTAAATACGGTGAAGCGATGCTGGTCGAGAATATAGAAACCGATGAACGTACTAAGAGGGAAAGCAGGCCTCATTACCTGGGTAAGTCTTTTATTAGCGTGCCTTTAATACATAAGGATAAAATACATGGCGTGTTAAGTGTTACCGATAAAAAGGATGATGGCTTAAAGATCTTCACCGAAGATGATTTGAACTATCTTTCTATCATTATCAACTATGCCGCGGTGGCTATTGAAAACGCCAGGTTATATGAAGAAGTGAAGAATTTGGCTATTACCGATGCTTTGACCGGTTTATTCAATCACCGTTACTTCCAGGAGCAGCTGGCCAAAGAAATCAATCGGGCCAAGCGTTACGGTCGTCCGCTCTCTCTGGTCATGTTTGATATTGATAATTTTAAATCTTATAATGACCGTTTCGGTCACCTGACCGGGGACGTTATTTTAAGACATATAAGTGCTACCATTAAAAGCAATGCCCGCGAAGTTGATATCGTCTGCCGTTATGGCGGTGAAGAATTTGTGATGATCCTGCCGGAAACAGAAGCTGTCGGGGGAATGTCCATCGCTGATAAAATACGGGAAGCGGTAGAGATCAGTACCCGGCAGGAGGAATACTTTAAGGGAATAGGACAAGTTACTATCAGCGGGGGCATCGCCCAATTTGCCAAGAAATATTTAAAAGAGGATTTCATACAGAAAACTGATGAGGCTATGTACCAGGCAAAAAAAGAGGGGAAAAACCGGATTTGCATTTGGCAACGGTAAAAGCAGTTAAAAGTTGGTTGATGATAGTTGATAGACAAAACAAATATAGTGGAGAAAATAAGAATGAAAAAATTAAAATTAGGATTTCCGAAAGGAAGTTTGCAGGAATCAACCCTGGCCTTGTTTAAAAAAGCCGGGGTGAACATATACGTGAATGATCGCAGTTATTTCCCGTCCTGTGATGATGAGGAGTTGGAAATAATGCTGGTCCGGACACAGGAGATCCCTAAATATGTGGAAGATGGGGTTTTTGATGTGGGCCTGGCTGGTTATGACTGGATCGTTGAGTCTGGCGCTAAAGTTAAGGAAGTTACAGAACTGATCTATGCCAAGAGTGGCTACCGTCCGGTGAAATGGGTCCTGGCAGTCAGTGAAAACTCTTCTTTTAACAAAGTAACAGACCTTAAAAATAAGCGTATTGCTACGGAAGTAGTAAATATCGTTAGAAAATACCTGCAACAAAACAGAGTTAAAGCAGAAGTAGAGTTTTCCTGGGGAGCGACTGAAGCCAAGGTCCCGGATCTCGTTGACGCGATCGTAGAGCTGACAGAAACCGGCTCCAGCCTGCGAGCCAATAAGCTACGGATCATTGATACGGTCCTGCAGTCAACCACCCGACTTATCGCCAATGCCACGGCTTTACAGGATTCCTGGAAGAAGAGAAAAATCGAGAATCTTTCCATTTTGCTTACCGGGGCTCTGGCTGCCGAAGGCATGGTTGGCTTAAAAATGAACGTAGCAGATGCAAACCTGAAGAAAGTACTGGCCGTTCTGCCGGCGCTAAAGAATCCTACGGTATCAGGATTGACAAAAAAAGGCTGGGTCGCCCTGGAAGTGATCATGGAAGAAAAAATAGTCAAAAGGATCATTCCGGAATTGAAGAGGGCCGGCGCCCAGGGAATTATTGAATATCCGCTGAATAAAGTGATCTATTAAAACTTTGGAGGTAATAATTGACAGTACGTGTACGGTTCGCTCCTTCCCCTACCGGGTACCTGCATATTGGGGGAGCCAGGACAGCCTTGTTTAATTGGCTCTTTGCCAGGAATATGAAAGGGGTCTTTATCCTGCGCATTGAGGATACAGACGAAGCTCGCTCAACTGAAGAATCTACTGCCCAGATTTTACGCAGTATGGAATGGTTGGGTATGAACTGGGATGAAGGGCCATTTTTGCAAAGCGATCACAAAGCAAAACACCAGCAGTATGCCGACCAGTTAGTACAAAAAGGCCTGGCCTACCAGTGCTATTGTTCTCCCGAAGAATTAGAAGCACGGCGCAAAGAGATGATGGCCAAAAAGCTGCCGCCTAAATATAGCGGCCAATGCCGGTCTCTCACCGCGGAACAGAAAAGGAAATTTGAACAGGAAGGCCGTAAACCGGTGATCCGCTTCAGGATGCCAGATTCTGGCGTGACCAAGATCAATGACCTGGTTAAAGGGCCGATCCAGTTTGACAATTCGCTCCTGGATGATTTTGTGATCCTGAAATCTTCCGGGGTGCCGGTATATAATTTTGCCGTAGTCTGTGATGACCATGATATGGCTATCACCCATGTTATTCGTGGTGATGACCATATTTCCAATACTCCCCGGCAGATCATGCTCTATCAAGCCTTTGGCTGGGAATTGCCTGAATTTGCCCACATTCCGATGATCCTGGGTCCTGATGGTGCCCGTTTGAGCAAACGACATGGCGCGGCTGCCCTGGATGAATATATCCAGCAAGGCTATTTACCGGAGGCAATTATAAATTACCTGGTATTGCTGGGTTGGGCCACTGAAGACAGCCAGCAGATCTTCTCGGTAGCAGAGATGATCGACAAGTTTTCCCTGGATCGTTGCGCTAAGAATGCGGCTATCTTTGATCCGGAAAAACTAAAATGGCTCAATGGTGAATATATTCGTCATAAACTGCTGCCTGAAGAACTGGTACGGTTAGGAAAAAAATTCCTGGCAGAAAAGAAATTAATAGACGAAAACACGGATTTAGGGTATATTAGCCAGGTTATTTCCCTGGAACGGGAGCGGATCAGGACTATTGGCGAACTGCCGGAATTAGTGGACTTTTTCTTTTTAGAAAAGATTACAGTGGCCGATGATAAAGCCAGGAAAACACTAGCTAAGCCTAACGTTAAAGAAATTTTAACTAAAGTTGAAAAAGAATTATCCCAGGCCACGGATTTTTCAGTGCCGGGATTAGAGCAAATTATACGCCAATTATGCGAAATGAATCATTATAAAACCGGGGAAGTATTTCATCCGGTTCGCGTGGCAGTAAGCGGCCGGACTACCGGCCCCGGACTTTTTGACATGCTGTCGGTACTAGGACGAGAGAGGGTATTAATCCGGGTCAGGCAAACAATAGAAAGTATCTAGCGCTAATGTTCGATAAGTGAGGGGAGAATGAGCGAATTAGAAAAAGACAACGCTATAACCAATGAGGAAGAGCTTAGTTTCTTGAGCTTGGTCTATTCCTTGAGCCAGGCTGCCTGGTCATGGATGGGAAAACAAGCTCATCCAGTCAGTAACCAGATCCAGAAAGATTTGAAGCAAGCCAAGTCAATGATCGATATGCTGCGCATGTTGCAAAAGAAAACCCAGGGGCACCTTAATCCTAAGGAACAACAAATGCTTGAAGGAATATTAGCTGATCTAGAATTGAATTATGTTGAAGAAAGTAAAATACAATGAAGAAATGCGGAAGCCTGATAATTATTCTGGTTCTTGCCCTTTTTACGGCGTGCCAAGGATGGGAAAAGATTTCTTTGCGGATGAAATTCAAAGAAGGTGAAACACGTAAGTTTGTGACCCTTACGACCCAAAAAATTATCAGCAAAGTGCCGGATCAAAATAACGAAGAAACAAAACTAAATATATTATCTCAGATCGGGTATACTCTGGCAGTGGAAAAAGTTGAAAGCGATGGCAGCGCGGTTGTTAAGTATACATTTGATTCAATTATTATCAGACAAGAAGATTCAACAGGACTACTGGTATATGATTCATCATCGCCAGTATATCTTTTACCAAAAAAATTGGAAGCTTACGCGGCTTTAGTCGGCCAATGTTTATATTTTACTTTGTCACCCCGAGGGGAAACTAAATATCTAAAGGGATTAGATGAATTAGTTACGAAAATGGTCATTAAATTAGGAATTACCGAGTCTCACCCTATGAGACTGACGATCGAAAAAGAATTTAAAAGCAAACTAGAAACTTTTGGCCTAACAGAAAACCTGAAAACCCTTAGCATATTTCCTGAACAACCGGTAAGAATAGGCAGCTCCTGGAAGGATAAAATTATGTTAACTAAGGGATTTCCATGTATTATTGATAATGCCTGGAAATTAAAGGAACGAAAAGAAGGGGTTGCTTTTATAGAAGTGGTTTCCATAATTGAACCAAATCCTAGTGCCGAGCCCGTAAATTTTATGGACCAGATGATGAAATTTGATATTTCCGGTTCACAAAAAGGTACGATGGAAATAAATGAAGTAACAGGCTGGCCCAATAAACAAAGTATCGAGCAGGAAATGAGCGGGAATGTTTTACTGGAAGGGCAGAATACGGCGATGCCCATTGAAATCCGGACACGGATTACGACCGAAGAAATAAAGTAGATGAATAATTGAATATCATTGCCCGGTGGTGTAATTGGTAACACGTCTGCCTCTGGAGCAGAAGTCTCCTGGTTCGAGTCCAGGCCGGGCAGTTTAAATTCGACCCTGTCGAATTTAAATAGAGCAATCGATAATCGAGAATAGAAATTCGATTGCGGTCTAATTTCAATTTTCTATTTTCAAGATAGTCTGTAAAATAGTTCTTTGCTTTGTGAGGTAAACCATGCATTTCCTAATACGTTGGGGAGTTAATACGTTATCCTTGATTTTAACCGGTTATGTTGTCCGGGGAATCCACGTAGACAGTCTTTGGGCAGCTTTAATGGCCGCGCTATTACTAGGGCTGGTAAATGCGTTTATTAAGCCTGTACTCATTTTATTAACACTTCCCATAAATATACTAACTTTGGGATTATTGACATTTATCATTAATGGTATGCTGCTGAGTTTTGTGGCTTGGGCTATCCCCGGTTTTATAATTGACGGTTTTTTATGGGCTGTTTTAGGAGCGTTGATCCTCAGTATTATTAGTACCTTATTAAGTATTTTCATAGTTTCAACAAAATGAACAACGTATGCAGTTCGGCGCCATCGTCTAATTGGTTAGGACGCTGCCCTCTCAAGGCAGAGCTTACGGGTTCGAGTCCCGTTGGCGCCATATTTAAAAGGGACGAGAAGTGAAGTGAGCTGCGCGAACGGAATCCGCCAAGCTTTAAGGTGGAAGTCCCGTTGGCGCCAAATTCTGCGGAGCAGAATTAGAGCAATCGAAAATCGAGAATAGAAAATCGATTGCGGTCAAATTTCAATTTTCTATTTTCAGCAAACAAGCTTACACTTGATAGTCAAAACGAGAACATGGGCCTTTGGGAGTGCCGTATGTTTAAGATTGACGGAGTAAACAACAGCAACGCTTATCTGAATAGCACTAAACAAACCTGGGATTAATTATATCCCGGGTTTTTTGTTTATAGGAAAAAAAACATTTTAAAGAGGAGGGTACCGTGGAATTTAATTTGGAAAGCTCCTTCAGTCAGATTATTAATGCGCTTTCGCAAATTATTACCCTGGAGGATCACCAGCGTATATTTCACGCCTGGCGGGTGGCTATACTAGCCACGGAAGTAGCCAGAAAAATCACTCCGGAAGAGATTAACCAGGTTTTTTATGCCAGTTTATTGCATGATGTAGGGACAGTTAGCATTGACCATAATATATTAAATAAATTGTCCCTGGATCAACAACGGATTCATCCGGGGATTCTCGAACATCCGATCAAAGGTGCTAAAATAGTCCAGGAGATACCGGGAATGGAGCCAGCTGCTGAAATTATTATGGACCATCATGAACGTTGGGATGGAGAAGGGTATCCCCATCATAAACGAAATGAGGATATAAATTTTGGGGCCCAATGCCTAAGGATCGCGGATGCATATGATTTTTGCCTGAGGGATAATTCCCGGCTTGATTATGACCAGGCAATGCGATTTCTAGGAGAGCAAAAGAACAAGGAATTCTGTTCTTCGGTATATGAAGCTTTTGCCGAAGTCCTGGCTCATAACCAGTATTGCCGGGAAATAAACCGGGATGAATGTTTGGAAGAAGCGTTTATAGAATTACAACAAAGCCTGCCCCGGTTACAGTGCCAGAGTAAAAGTGACGTTATCGGTGTTACCCTGCGGGTATTCGCCAGGGTCATTGATACCAAGCATCTTTATACTAGCGGCCATTCGCAGAGAGTGGCACAGTATTCCATGTTGTTGGCGGAAGCTTTGCATCTTGATCATGATGAGATAAGCCGGATAAAATGGGCCAGTTTGCTGCATGATGCGGGTAAGGTAGCTATACCTCAGTCCATCTTGAACAAACCAGGACCCTTGAATGAAGAGGAATTTGCCCTGGTCAAGAGGCATCCTGAAATAACCGCGGAGATAATAAAGTATATTGATGTTTTCAAGAACTTGGTACCTACGGTGCGTCATCATCATGAACATTTTGATGGTCGGGGTTATCCCGATAAACTGGAAACACAACAGATCCCGTATTTATCCAGGATCATTACCGTGGCTGATGCCTTTGATGCCATGACCAGTCCGCGTCCTTATCAAAGGATGAAAAGTATTCAGGAAGCCTTAGCCGAACTGGACCAGCGAAAAGGCAGCCAATTCGACGGAGAGATCATCGATCAAGCCAGAGAGATCTTCCTGGCTCTGACGGTATAACGCTTGGTGGATTTTTATCGTCAGAAGACTCGTCGTAAAAAAGAATAATTTTTCTTGACAAGTCCAAATAGATAGTGTATAAAAGATTTGGAGCATTTTTCTCATTATTATAAGGCGAGGGGGGGTGAAGAATAATGGCCGAGAAAGTAATGAAATGCGGTGTTAAGAAACAGGCTGGGTATCTTTATTTCATTGACAAGCAGGGTGATATCTCTAGAGCGAAAATGGCTCGTGGTGGCGAAAAGAAAAAAAAGAAAAAAAGATAGCTAAACGGTTTTTTAAGCAAATCCTGTTAGAAACAGAGTTTCTAATAGGGCAAACAAGTTGTTGAGCTCCCATTCGGTTAAACTAATGGGGGCTCGTTTTTGGCTAGTACAGCTTTATTTTTTTTGTTTTAATAGTTAACCAATAAGTAAAATAAGTTAACAGTAAATGGTGTTACTATGCGCTTAAGCACTCATGATATGGTAAAAGTCAGTCTTTTTGCTAGTTTGACCGCTGCTGGAAGCTTTGTCTGCATTCCCTTACCTCTGAATCTTGTGCCAATTACCCTACAGACCTTTTTCACTTATTTATCCGGGATCGTACTTGGCCCGCTCCTTGGCCCGCTAAGCCAGTTGATCTATATTTTACTGGGTTGCCTTAATCTACCGGTTTTTGCCGGGGGCACAGCCGGAGTAGGAATACTTTTTGGTCCGACCGGGGGATACTTGTGGGGATTCTTAGCGGCTAGTGGTATTATTGGCTTCATGGTCCGGGGCAAAAGAAACTTTTGGTGGCTGGCCATGGCTTTGGTTATAGGCACCATGGCGATTTATCTGTGCGGTTTGATCCAGCTGATTTTTGTCGCTCGTCTTTCCCTGGTCCAAGCCTTTTGGACCGGAATGGTTTTCTTTCTGCCAGGAGATCTCATGAAGATAGTCTTGGCCTCCCAGGTAGCCTTAAAATTACCGCAGAAATTAACGCATTTTTAACTCACTACTCCCTGTTCCCCAATCCTCTTTTTTCTCTTGAAATTAAAGAAACGATATGCTATCATAAACCAATAATCTAATTCCTAAATCTAATTTCGAAAGTGAGGTATTTTCATTGCGTAAACCCATTCTTGCAGGTAACTGGAAGATGTATAAAACTACACTGGAAGCTAAAGCCCTAGTAGAAGGTTTAGCCAGCCGAGTAGGAAAATTGAGTGACCGGGAAGTGGTTGTTTGCCCTCCCTTTACCAGTTTAGCTATTGTGGCAGAATCGCTCAAAGGCTCAAATTTAAAATTAGGCGCCCAGAATATGTATTGGGAAGATAAAGGCGCTTTTACCGGTGAGATCGCCCCAGGCATGTTGAAAGATGTCGGGTGCGTTTATGTTATTATCGGACATTCTGAACGCCGTCAGTACTTTGGTGAAACTGATGCCACGGTCAATAAAAAGATGAAAAAAGCTTTTCAGGCAGGGCTGCTCCCGATAGTTTGTATCGGGGAAACACTGGCTGAAAGGGAAACCAATAAAACCTTCCAGATATTGGAACGCCAGATCCGTGAAGGGGCCAGCAGATTAAATGCCGAAGAAGCTAAAAAATTAGTGATCGCTTACGAACCAGTGTGGGCGATCGGTACCGGTAAAACCGCTACTCCCCAGCAAGCTGAGGAAGCGCATAAGTTCATCCGCCAGAAACTGGCAGAAATATATCCCCCGGCCATTGCTGAAGAGATCCGGATCTTGTACGGTGGCAGTGTCAAGGCAGAGAACAGTAAAGAGCTTATGGGACAAGCCAATATTGACGGTGCTTTAGTAGGTGGAGCCAGCTTGGAAGTAGAATCATTCAGTAAGATAGTAAATTTTGAGGGTTAATTCTAAATTACAAATGCTATCGCTGCGCTTATGCCAAATTATGGTAAAGATCCTTACCTAAATTCAGCATAAGTTCTGTAGGAACGGTGTAATTTGGCATTTAGCATTTTTAGGAGTATAGTGTGATAATTGCTATTGGCAGTGACCATGGTGGGGTGGAGCTGAAAGAAAAGATCAAGGATTTATTAAGTAAGGCCGGCCATGAAGTGAAAGATATGGGCACTAATAATCAGGATAGCGTAGATTATCCTGATATTGCCTTGCGGGTGGCTGAAGAAATATCTCAGGGGAAAGCTGCCAGGGGAGTATTATTATGCAAAACCGGTATTGGTATGTGTATTGCCGCCAATAAGGTGCCTCGGATCCGTGCCGCGCTTTGTTGCCAGGTAGAACAGGCTAAATTAGCCAGTGAACACAATCAAGCCAATGTGCTTTGTTTAAGTGGCTTGACCAGCGAGCCAGATATGGAACAGATGGTCAAAGCCTGGCTGGATACTCCTTTCGGTTGGGAAAGACATCTGCGCCGCATCAATAAAATAGCTGAAATTGAAAAAAAATATATGAAAGAGTAAAATTGGTCCAGCCTATGGATTTTGACCAAAAATTAGCTCAAATAATTGATTACGCTGTATTGAAAGCGGATACAACGACTGAGGATATTGACCGGGCTTGCCAAGAGGCTAAGAAATACCGTTTTGCCGCGGTCTGCGTTAATCCCAGCTATGTGCCGTTGGCTGAGAAATTACTGCATGGCAGTGGGGTCAAAGTCAGCGCTGTGATCGGTTTCCCGTTAGGTGCCAGTACTTCCACGGTAAAGAGTATAGAAGCGCGAAATGCCTTACTTAACGGTGCTGATGAAATTGACATGGTCTTGAATATCGGGGCTCTTAAATCAAACGAAACCGATATCGTAAATGAAGAAATAAAAATGGTACGTAATGTTACCAATGGGCATGTACTTAAAGTGATCCTGGAAACCTGTTTGCTTAGCAAGGAAGAAAAAATTAAAGCTTGTGAGATTGCTAGCAGCCAAGGAGTTAATTTTATTAAAACCTCTACCGGTTTCAGTACCGGCGGAGCCACGGTTGATGATATCAGGTTGATCCGCCAGGTAGTGGGGATAGAAATGGGCGTTAAAGCCAGCGGAGGTATCGACACCGCGGAACAAGCTTATGTTTTAATGGAAGCCGGCGCTACTCGTATCGGTACCAGCCATGCCGTGGAAATGGTTTCCGGAGATAAAAAGAGATAGCAATCACTCGAAAAGGGGTTTACCATGAATGTTGACGATCTCCTGCAACTGATGGTCAAACGAAGTATTTCCGATATTCATTTTAAGGCTGGCAGTCCTCCGATGCTCCGGTTCAATGGTAAACTCATGGCCGCTGAATCCAGCCCTTTGACCAGCGAACATGTGGAACAGTTGGCCTATAGCCTGATGAACGAAAAGCAGCAAAAGAAATTTGAAAAGGAAGACGAGCTTGATCTTGGTTATGAAGTGGAAGGAGTATCCCGTTTTCGGGTCAATTTGTATCGACAGAAAGGCGGGATAGCTTTAAGTTTGCGGGTCATCCCTCCTTCTCCGAAAACATTTGAAGAACTCAACCTGCCTAATGAAAC
>JAQUQP010000021.1 GCA_028716025.1 bacterium
GCCGGATACTGGCTGACCTATACAAGGAAGTTGGCGTGTTTATTTTTGAACGGGCTAATTTTCATGTAACTACGGAGAGCATGGCAGAATTAAAGGAGACCCTGAAGAAAAATCCCCCGGAAAGTATAGCCGGGATCAAAGTCAAAAAAATCGTTACTTTAGACGGATTTAAGTTTATACTGGAAGACGGCAGCTGGGTAGGTTTGCGCTTATCCGGGACTGAACCAGTGGTTCGTTATTATATCGAAGCCCAGCATCAGGATAAGGTACGTAAACTACTCCAAGCTGGCCAGCAATTGATCACCGGGAAAAAATAAAAAAACCGAAAGGAGTCAGTCATGAGCAAGATCAATGAAGTTAAAGCACGCGAGATACTGGATTCACGCGGTAATCCTACCGTCGAGGTAGATGTGATCCTGGAAAATGGGATACTGGGAAGAGCGGCAGTGCCAAGCGGCGCCTCCACTGGTGAGAATGAAGCAGTAGAATTACGCGATGGTGATAAAGCGAGATATTTGGGCAAAGGGGTCCTGAAAGCGGTTGGTAATGTTAATAATATTATTACGCCTAAAATCAAGGGAATGGATCCTTCCCAGCAGGAAAAGATCGATACCTTGATGATCAACCTGGACGGTACCCCGAATAAAGCAAAATTAGGAGCTAATGCCATTCTTGGTGTTTCCATGGCTATAGCCAAAGCGGCAGCTATTGATAAAGGAGTACCCCTGTATAAATATTTTGGCGGGGACCAGGCAACTTTATTGCCCTGCCCCATGTTAAATATATTAAATGGCGGCAAACATGCTGATAATAACGTGGACCTGCAGGAATTCATGATCATGCCTCTTGGCGCAAAGTCTTTTAGGGAAGCCCTGCGCATGAGTGCCGAGGTATTTCATAACCTTAAAGCAGTTTTACATAGCAAAGATTTAAGCACTGCAGTTGGCGATGAGGGCGGGTTTGCTCCTAATCTCTCTTCTAATGAAGAAGCGTTACAAGTAATTATGGAAGCTACTGCCAAGGCTGGCTATAAAGCGGGACAGGATATCTTTATTGCGCTGGACCCGGCAGCAAGTTCTTTCTTTAAGGATGGTAAGTACGTACTGGAAGGTGAAAAAGCCGACAAGATCAAAGATTCCAAACAAATGGTCGATTTTTATGAGAATTTAGTGAATAAATATCCGATTATCTCAATTGAAGACGGTTTAGATGAGAATGACTGGGCTGGTTTCAAGATGCTCACTGAACGCATCGGAAAGAGAGTACAAATAGTCGGTGATGACCTTTTTGTGACCAACACCAAATTCTTGACTCGCGGTATCCAGGAAAAAGCAGCTAACTCGGTTTTGATCAAAGTGAACCAGATAGGCACCCTGACGGAGACTATCGCTACCATCAATATGGCTAAAAAAGCTAATTTTACCGCTGTTGTCTCGCACCGCAGCGGTGAGACAGAAGACTATACCATTGCTGATTTGGTCGTGGGCATGAGTACCGGGCAGATCAAAACCGGGTCAACCTCCCGCAGTGAACGCATAGCCAAGTATAACCAGTTGCTGCGGATCGAAGAAGAATTAGGCAGCCGGGCCCAATACAAAGGAAAAGAAGTATTTACTAACTTGAAATAAATGACAAAAATACAGAAACAAAAGCTATTTTTCTGGCTGGTCATCGGCCTGGCCGTACTTGTCCTGGTGGGCAATAGGAATTTCTGGCGATTGATAAAAGCTTACCGGGAACGGGTTTCACTACAGCACCAATTGAAAAAGCTTGAAACTGAGAATAAGGAATTACAGAAAAACATTTATTTATTGGAAAACAGTGACCAGGCGATCGAGAAGATAGCCAGGGAAGAATTAGGGATGACCAAGGATGGGGAAATTGAATATCGGGTCAAGAAACAAGTAAAAAAATAGGTTCGCAAGTCTGGCTAAAATAAATAGATTGACAGAAAAGGTTTTTTGGGGTAGTATTGTAACTCCCAGCCTTGAATTAGTTAATAGACTGGGGCGAGTGGCGGAATGGCATACGCGGCAGACTTAAAATCTGCTGGCCTTATGGTCTTGAGGGTTCAACTCCCTCCTCGCCCAGATTAGTTGATAGTTGACAGTTGATTGTTGATAGAAAAAGCATAAGCACTTTCTATGAACTATCAACAATGAACAATATATAGCGGAACGAAGTGCAATTATCGCGGGGTGGAGCAGCCTGGTAGCTCGTCGGGCTCATAACCCGGAGGTCGGAGGTTCAAATCCTCCCCCCGCAACCAATTTTAGCGATATTTAAGAAGAGAGATCAGATATTCTGATTTCTCTTTTTATTTTAATTGACTTTTTGACAAATAATGCCTAAAATTACTTACACATGAAGAAAAAATTAAGCTTATTTATCCTCTTGCCTTTTTTGGCTTTATTATTGCCAGCGGCTGTCTTGGCGCTGGAAAATTATAATGGTTATGGTGGTTATGTAATAGGCGACCAAAGGCTGATCGGGTTGGCAGGCGCTTACCTAGGGAAATCTAATGATCTGAACGCGGTGCACTATAATCCAGCTGGGTTGGTGTTCTCTCCAGCAGTACTTGATATCGGCTTGGCTAAAAGCAAACTAGATAATTCACCTACAGATTTTGACCAGAATGGAGCTAAGGACAGCTTCCCACTCAGCTATTATTTTGCTGGAATTGTTGGTCGTACTCATCGGGTCGGCACCTGTTATAATATCGCTTTGGGTGTGGTTTACGATCAACCATATAACGCTGAACAAAATTTTGCCGGGAAAAATTTAACTACAACCACCTTGGAAAAATACAATTTAAAACTGGGCATAACCTCATTTTCTATCCCGGTATCGCTACAAATAAGTAATTCCCTGGCCATAGGGATAAATATTAATACTTACAGCGCGGAAGAATATATCCGCATGAAATACCCGGTTAATTATCAGGGAAACAGGATAGCCGAGGTTGATATTGATGATGAACAGGAAGTTAGCGCCACCAGTATTGATATGGGAATATTATATAAATGCAGTGAAAAAGTATCTCTCGGGGCGGTATATAAACCTGAGACAATTTTTAGCTTTGAAGAGAGAGCTTTCCTGACTACTGACCTGCGTACAGGCTTGCTTGCGGATACTGGTATAAAATGGTACCGGAATATAACAATCCCTTTGCGCGCCGGCATAGGTTTTAATTATCAATATGCCAAAGATTCTAATATAGGACTGGATACAAATTATATTGGGCAGCAGGATAACACAGTACTGGTCGGCTCGGGATTGGTTTCCGGCATGGAAAACTACGAATTCAAGGATGCCGGGGTTTATGATCTACATTTTGGCGGTAATTACCTTTTGAGTATCAGCCAGAATCTGCAATTTGACTTGCGCGCTGGTACCTACTATGAACCATCACGGGTTAAAAAACTTGATAGCCGGTGGCATTATACTGGTGGACTACAAATGAATTGGTTATATTTTATGTTTGGCCTGGGATATGATAAGGCGGCTGATTATAATAACCTGGTTACTGTCGTAGCCTTAATAATAAGGAGATAGCTTAATGGTAAGCGAAACTTATACCGGACCTGATCGCAGACGGGTCCCGCGCATAAAATATGAAGGGCAGGCACAGCTTGCCGGTAAGGGCTGTGACGGTATAATGCACTCGGAGCTCTGTTCCTTTGTAAACCTGAGCGAGGGAGGGTGTTGTCTCAAGGCGCCGATTGATTTTAATGACGGAGCTGAGCTTTCTATAACCTTTAAATTGCCGGGTTTATTGAATATTTTTGTTCGTTCTACGGTTAAAGTGGTCTGGTGCACTCTATATCCCGTAGAACGCTGTTACCTGTTGGGATTGGTATTCGGCCAGTTGAGTGCATATGATCTTACTGCTTTGAGAAGCTTCATTATGACTGAAGTCAGGAACCAGAAGGAAATTACCTAAAAACTCTTGCTTTTAGACCCTGATTATGCTAAAATATATTCATTGGAAGGCGGCTCCTTTGCCTTCCTTGTTTTATCACAAGTGTCCTGACTCCCAAATCTCTTGATATTTGCTGGAGGGATTTTAGCCAGAGACAAGGCACGAGGAGTGTGGCGTACCCGTAGTGGTACGCAAATGACAAGTAACGCAGTCTATGAGTAAAAGGCCCCAGTCTTACGAGAAAGTCCTCTTTGGCCGCCTTCGGTGTCACTCCTCCTCGACGTATCGCAGAGGATACGACTTCGTTGTCGTTCCTAAAATTCGACTCAAATATGACTTTCAAATATAAAGAGATTTGGAAGTCATGACACTTAGGCTGGGTAGCTCAGTTGGTAGAGCAGCGGACTCATAAGCCGTTGGTCGCGAGTTCAACTCTCGCCCCAGCCACTTAAAATCATGAATAAATACATATAAGTAATTGAGCAGTTATGTTTTTAAAGCAAATCGAACAAACGATCATAAAAGATGATCTTTTAAAAGACGGTGAAACTGTCTTGGTGGCTGTATCAGGCGGTATTGATTCAGTGACGTTATTGCATGTCCTTAAAGACCTTGGTCCTAAACATCACTGGAATATTCAGGTCGCGCATTTTAATCATTCCCTGCGGGGTCGAGATGCTGACCGCGATGAAGCTTTTGTTCGTAGGCTAGCTCTGTCGTATGATTTCCCTTTTCATGTACAAAAACAGGATGTGCGAAAATATGCTCATAAAGAGGGGTTATCTATTGAGGCAGCAGCCCGGTTACTACGCTATGATTTTCTGGAAAGAGTCTCCGTAGCTGTTCATGCTGATAAGATCGCCATAGCACATAATGCCAATGACCAGGCCGAGACTGTTCTTTTGTTCCTATTGCGGGGTACCGGGAAAACAGGTTTAGCCGGAATGCCGATTGTAAGGGGTAAAATTATACGTCCATTACTATCTATATGGCGAAAAGATATTGAGACTTTTGCCAGGCAAAACAAATTGCTTTTCCGGACCGATGCTTCAAACCTGCAAACAGATTACCTGCGTAACCGGATTAGACTAAAATTATTACCGGAATTAGCTAAGTGTTATAATCCTCAAATTTATCAGCAGTTATTACAGATAAGTCTCTTAGAAAGAGAAGAAGATCGATTCTTACAACAGCGGGTAGCCCGGGAAGCGGCGAAATGCCTGGAACAAAAGCGGGGAGAAACGGTCTTATATATAAACCGATACTTAAAACTTCCAATCTGGCTGCAACGAAGATTAGTCAGGTTTATTGTCCCTTTGACCTTCGAGCAAGTGGAAAGGGTGCGTTATTTGGCTTTAGGTGAAGGCCCGGCCAGAAAACTATCCTTGGGAAACAAACTTTGGTGTCGGCGTGAATATGGTAAAATATTTTTTTCAACCAGGTTCAAGCCGCGAAAAGCCAGGGTCCGGCAAGAATGGATCTTATCTGTACCGGGAAGGACAGACATCCCCGAGCTTGGCCTTCGGGTAATGGTCCGTACCTATAAAAAATCCAAGATATTCAAGATTAGTAAAAGCAAAAGGCTTAGTTACCTGGATACCGCAACTATCTCCGGGCAATTACGTTTGCGTACGCGCAAACCAGGAGATCGTTTCCAGCCGTATGGACTAAACGGGACAAAAAAACTGAAAGACTATTTTATGGAGCAGAAAATCGCTCCTGGTGAAAGGGACCTTTTGCCGGTGATCGTGGATAATAAAGGGATTGTCAGTTTGAGTACGTTAGGCCGCATTGCTGATCGGGTAAAAGTAACGTCGCAGACTAAAACTATCGTAGAAATAGAGGTGTATTAAATTGAAAAATTTCATGAAAGGTTTGGCATTTTGGATATTACTGATAATCGGTCTTACCGCTTTGTCACAGCAATTAAGCAAGAAAGAACAAGTTGCTGATTTGCCTTATAGTACTTTTAAGCAGATGATCAAGAGTGATCGGGTGATCAGCGCGGTTATTGAAAATAAGAATAATATCATCACTGGTAAATATTATGATGACGCTAAAAAGGAAGCCGAATTTCGCACTACTCCGGTCAATGATCCGGACTTGGTCAGGGATCTTGAATCCCATGGCGTTAAGTTTAGTGGAGAGGCGGAAAAGACCTGGTGGAGTTACCTGAATAATTTCATTTGGTATTTTGGCCCGGTCATTCTTTTAGTAGCTTTTTGGCTATTCATGATGAAACAAATGCAGGCAGGCGGTAAGCAAGCTATGTCCTTTGGCCGTAGTAAGGCACGTTTACAAACTACTTCTGGTAAACAAAAAATAACTTTTAAAGATGTAGCTGGTATAGATGAAGTGAAAGAAGAGCTGCAAGAAATCATCGCTTTTTTAAAAAATCCCAAAAAGTTCCAAAAACTAGGTGGTAAGATCCCTAAGGGAGTACTCTTATATGGCGCTCCGGGGACTGGTAAAACATTGCTGGCTAAAGCGGTAGCTGGAGAGGCAGGAGTACCTTTTTTCTCTTCCAGCGGCAGCGAATTCGTAGAAATGTTTGTCGGAGTCGGAGCTTCCCGGGTACGGGATTTATTCGAACAGGGTAAACGTAGCGCGCCTTGCTTATTGTTTATCGATGAACTAGATGCCGTAGGCCGTCATCGCGGTGCTGGTCTTGGTAGTGGACATGATGAACGAGAGCAGACCTTGAACCAGTTGTTGGTCGAGATGGACGGATTCGATACTAAAGAAGGAGTTATTCTGATAGCCGCGACGAACCGGCCTGATGTCCTTGACCCGGCTTTACTGCGCCCAGGTCGCTTTGACCGTCATATTTCTGTAGCCAGTCCTGACTTGAAAGGCCGGGAAGAGATCCTGGCAGTGCATACCCGCATCGTTAAACTGGCCAAGGAAATAGATTTAAATGTCATTGCTCGGCGCACTCCTGGATTTGTCGGAGCTGATTTGGCCAATTTAGTCAATGAAGCGGCCTTGTTGGCAGCCCGCAAAGAAAAAGAAGCAGTGGAAATGGAAGATATGGAAGAAGCGATTGATCGTGTTATTGCCGGTCCGCAGCGTAAAAGCCGCTTGATCAGCGACCGGGAAAAGAAGATCATTGCTTATCATGAAAGCGGCCATGCTCTGATCGCTAAGCTTATTCCCGGGACTGACCCAGTACATAAAGTTTCCATTGTCCCCCGCGGACCAGCGCTTGGATATACCTTACAATTGCCGGTTGAAGATAAATACCTTACTACAAAAACAGAGTTGCTTGATGATATTGCAGTTTTGCTGGGTGGCAGGGGAGCGGAACAATTAATGTTTAATGAACTGACGACCGGGGATAGCAATGACCTTTCTCGAGCTACTGCCTTAGCTCATAAAATGGTAAGGGAGTATGGCATGAGCGAAAAACTCGGGCCCATTACCCTACAGAAACGTGAATCTGAAGTGTTTCTCGGCCGTGATATTTCTCGTGAAAAAACCTATAGCGAAAAAACCGCTGAATTAATTGATAGTGAAGAGAAAGCGATAATCGATCAGGCGCTCATAAGAACGCAAAAACTTCTTAAGGACAACCTTGATAAATTAAATTTATTAGCGTTAAAATTAGTTGAACGAGAAGTGCTCAATGGCGACGAGGTAGATCTTATTCTCAGCGGTAAAGAATTGCCACTGCTTGATGACTCTAAGTTGGTAACAGAAAAAGACAAAGAGAACAAAGAGGAAACGAAGAATGAACAAACGAAAGATAAACAAGCCAAAAATTGAAAAAGCGGTTCTCTCCATCTTGGAAGCGATCGGTGATGACCCGCGGCGTGAAGGACTGATCGGCACTCCACGGCGGGTGGCTGATATGTATGAAGAGATCTTTGCCGGATTGCACCGTGATCCGGCTGAGGACCTGGAAGTTTATTATGAAAAAGAAGATTATTCTGAAATTGTGCTGGTTCGAGACATTCCTCTTTATTCTGTATGTGAGCACCATTTGATACCATTTTTCGGGAAAGCCCATGTGGCGTATCTGCCGCAAAAGGGGAGACTTACTGGATTATCCAAGATAGTCAGGGTAGTAGATACTATTTCTCGGCGGCCGCAATTACAAGAACGGTTATCTATGATGATCGCTGACACGATCATGAAAGCGGTCAGGCCCCAAGGGGTGCTGGTAATTATTGAAGCTGAGCACTTCTGTATGACTATGAGAGGGGTAAGAAAACCCGGATCCAAAACTGTCACCAGTGCGATGCGGGGGATCTTCCTAAAAGATGCCAGGACCAGGGCAGAGGCTCTTTCTCTGATAAATAAGTAAATTCTAATATCGAATATCTAAACTCTAAACAAAAATTAATATCTAATATCTAAACTTTTAAATATAAAATCCTCGATTTTAATTTTGGATTTGTTTAGGATTTAGATGTTAGAGTTTAGAATTTATATCTAGGATGGGTGGTTGTATGTTCTCAGCGAGAGTCTTATCAGTCGCGGATAGCAAAAAGGAGATGGCCAAAATCGGCGTGGATCCTTATGGCATCAGGCTGATGGCAGATAAAGCCGACCTGATAGTGATCAAAATAGAAAAAATCGATCATCGCGCTGCCAATATACTGAAACAAGAAATGCTTTCTCTGGGTGGAGAAACAGCTTGCGCCCGTGCGGTAATGTCGCTTAAACAAGGAAGCGCACCAGCCTTATTGTTAGGTACTCCGGCCCAATACTACAAATTAATTTTTAAATTAATGTATCAGCCTTTTGGCCTTAAGTCCCTTTCCGCGTTGATAAAAAATACTATTGATAACTATTACCAGCGTATAAAAAAAGTACAGATCATGGGCATCCTGAACGTTACTCCTGATTCTTTTTCTGACGGCGGCAAATATTTTTCTCCGGATCTGGCGGTTGCCCGCGCCATAGAAATGGTGAAAGAGGGAGCCGATATTGTTGATATTGGCGGGGAATCCAGCCGTCCTGGCAGTATGCCCATATCAGCCAGGGAAGAACTAGCTCGGATTTTACCAGTGGTAAAAGAGATTATTAAAAAAACCAGGGTGCCGGTAAGTATTGATACTTATAAATCGGAAGTAGCTGGAGTGTGCCTGGATCAGGGGGCCTGCATGATCAATGATGTTTCTGCTTTACGCTTCGACCGGCGCATGGCCAAACTGATAGCTAAACATAAAATAAAAGTAGTACTCATGCATATGCAAGGAACCCCGCGTCAAATGCAGAAAAGACCAAGTTATCAAGACGTGGTCAGCGAAGTATTCCAATTCCTGAATGAGAGAATGCAATACGCGATCAGCCAAGGGATAGCCAGGGAAAATCTTATTATTGACCCTGGTATCGGATTTGGCAAAACCCTGGAACATAATCTTTCCCTGCTGCAAAAACTGTCAGAATTTAAATCATTAGGAGCGCCTGTCCTTTTAGGGGTATCACGCAAATCAATGCTCGGTAAAATTCTCGGCCTGGATGCGGGTGAACGCTTGAATGGAAGCTTGGCTGCGGCTGCCTGGGGATACCTGCATGGAGCGAGTATTTTGCGAGTGCATGATGTGCGGGCTACTAAAGAAGTAATTACCATACTAAAGGCTATAAAAAGAGGTGACTGATGCCGGGAATACCATTCATCATCAAAGATGTAGCTATCGGAACTATTGATATCGTTATTGTTACTTTCTTATTTTATAAGTTATTTATGCTGATCAGGGATACCCGTGCAGTACAGGTTTTAAAGGGATTGATCATTCTTTCTATTGTCACGATCTTTGCCCAGATATTGCAGTTACCGGTCCTGCGCTGGATCATGGGCGGGTTCTGGACCATAGGCGTGATCACTGCTATTATTGTTTTCCAGCCGGAATTACGCAATGCCCTGGCACAGATCGGAGCGAACCGCTTTACGAACATTTTCCTGCGACCGGAATTTGTCACGGAAATAGGTAAAGCGATCGAAGTCTGTTCAGCCAAAAAAATAGGAGCGATTATTGCTTTGGAACGGGCTACCGGCCTGCGTAATTATATCGAAAGTGGGGCCAAGATCAACAGCGAGGTAACAGCTGAATTATTAGGTACTATTTTTACTCCAAATTCCCCACTACATGATGGAGCGGTGATCATCAGGCATGATCGTATCGCTGCTGCCGCCTGTATTCTACCTTTGTCCAAGAATCCTAACCTGCCTAAATCAGTCGGCACCAGGCATCGCGCTGCGTTAGGTTTAAGCGAAGAAACAGATGCCGCGATTATTGTGGTCAGTGAAGAAACCGGCGACATTGCTTTGGTCCATGATAAGAAAATATTATCAAACTTGAGTGTAGAAACACTGGAAAAAGAAATTACTGACCTATATGCCAATTCTAATACTTCTGGGAAACGATTCCATTGGCAATTACGCCCCAGTTTTAACCGCCGGGATATGATTAGTAACCTTGATGTGAAACTTATTTCTTTCTTACTGGCTTTACTGCTGTGGGCTTATGTTAAATATTATTTAGGACACTAATTAAGAACAAATCCGAATAGCTAATATCTAAATTCTAAACGCTATTGTTTTGGACATTCGTTATTGGGGATTGTTTAGGATTTAGAGCTTAGAATTTAAAATTGGAGTTCAGTGTGACTATTTTGTGCGTGAATATTGATCATGTGGCGACATTGCGGCAAGCCCGCGGGAGGATTGAACCCCAAATACTTACTGCCGCCAGAATAGCTGAAAATGCCGGGGCGCGTGGTATCACTGTGCATTTGCGTGAGGATCGTAGGCATATACAGGACCAGGATGTCTATGACTTGCGCGGGGCTGTTCAAACCAAATTAAATCTTGAAATGGCCGCCACTGAAGAAATCGTAAATATTGCTTTAAAAATTGGTCCGGATATGGTGACTCTAGTACCGGAAAAGAGAAAAGAACTTACCACTGAAGGCGGATTGGATGTCGTGCGGGGAAAAGATAAATTAAGAAAAGTTATATCTTCTTTTCATGGGAAAGGTATCCCGGTAAGTTTATTCATTGCTCCTGACCAAAGGCAAGTCAAGGCTAGCGCCGCGATCGGGGCGGACACTATTGAATTGCATACCGGTATTTATGTGAATGCCTTGGGAAAAAAACAACAATCCGATGAACTCAAAAAGTTGCGGCTGGCAGCTCAACTGGCCTTAAAACTAGGATTGAATCTTAATGCCGGGCATGGTTTGGATTACCGGAATGTGATCCCGATAGCTGGTATTAAAGGAATGCAGGAACTGAATATCGGTCATAGTATTATTTCCAGGGCCATGTTTGTAGGCTTAGATAAAGCGGTTAAGGAAATGGTTAGCTTATTGAAGTAAATGCGAAGTTCCAAATTTAGAATAAGCGTAGCGATAAAATTTGTAATTTGTAATTTTACGTGGAGGAGTTATGTGCGGGATTGTCGGTTACATAGGCAAAAAAGATGCCATTAGTATTCTTATTGACGGATTAAAACGGTTGGAATACCGCGGGTATGATTCAGCCGGGGTGGCGGTACTGCAAGATGGCCAGATCCAGTTACGGCGCAGTGCCGGCAAGCTCTCTAATTTAGAGGAAACAGTTATCCAAAATCCGTTAGCCGGGACAGTTGGTATTGGCCACACCCGTTGGGCTACCCATGGCAAACCCAGTGAAGAGAACGCCCATCCGCACACTGATTGTGCCGGTGACCTGGTGGTTGTGCATAATGGTATTATTGAAAATTATCATCTTCTGAAAAAACAATTGATCCAGGAAGGGCATACTTTCAAAAGCGAAACTGACACCGAAGTAGTGGCTCATTTACTGGAAAAGCATTTTAAGGGCGACCTGCACAAGGCTTTACAAGAAACTTTAAAAGAACTGGTAGGATCATATGCATTAGGAGTCATTTCTAAAAAAGATCCTCATACCGTAGTAGCTGCCCGTAATGGCAGTCCGTTGATCTTGGGCGTAGGAGAGGATGAATATTTTATTGCCAGTGATGTGCCGGCGATCCTTCAACGGACCAGGAAGATCATCTATTTAGATGACGGGGAAACCGCCCGGCTGACGCTGGACGGAATTGTGATTTATGATCAAGCCGGGCTCGAGGTTAAAAAGAAAGTCCATACTATTACCTGGGATCCGATCATGGCTGAAAAAGCCGGCTTTAAACATTTTATGCTGAAAGAGATCTATGAACAACCACGAGTTATCCAAGATACTTTTCGTGGCCGAGTCCTGCCGGACGAGGGGGAGGTTTTCCTGGAAGAAGTGACGCTTGATCCTGATTATGTCCGGGACATTAATAAGATATTCATCGTGGCTTGTGGTACCAGTTATCACGCAGGTATGGTTGGCAAATACTTGTTTGAAGATCATCTGCGTATTCCAAGTGAGGTGGATATTGCCAGTGAATTTCGTTACCGTAATCCAATCATTGATGAAAAAACACTGGTCATAGTCATCTCCCAATCAGGTGAAACTGCAGATACCCTGGCTGGTTTAAGAGAAGCCAAAGCTAAAGGCAGTAAAGTATTAGCCGTCTGCAATGTCGTAGGCAGTACTATTACCCGGGAAGCCGATGGCACGATCTATACCCATGCCGGGCCAGAGATCGGGGTGGCTTCGACCAAGGCCTTTACCGCACAGTTAACTGCGCTTTATATTGTTCTCTTGTACCTGGGGCGCCGGCGCGGGATAATGTCTAAAGAAGAAACGCGGACAATTATTGAAAAAATGATGCATATCCCTGCCCAAGTGGAAAAGATCCTGGAACTGGATCAGGAGATCCTGAAAATTTCTCATGAATTTTTTAAGAAAGCTGATTTCCTGTATCTAGGGCGCAATGTTAATTATCCGATTGCCTTGGAAGGGGCCTTAAAACTAAAGGAAATTTCTTATATTCACGCTGAAGGCTATCCGGCCGGGGAAATGAAGCACGGTCCTATTGCTTTGATCGATGAAAATATGCCGGTCCTGGCCCTGGCTACCAAATGCAAGGTATATGAAAAAGTATTATCTAATATTGAAGAAGCCAAAGCCCGTGACGGGATCGTGATCGCGCTGGCCACAGAAGGGGATGAGAATATCAAAAAGAAAGCTAACTATGTGATATATGTACCGGGAACCCTGGAAATACTTTCGCCACTGCTCAATGTGATCCCGTTGCAGTTGTTAGCTTATCACATTGCCGTACGGCGCGGTTGCGACGTGGACCAGCCGAGAAATTTAGCCAAATCAGTAACGGTAGAATAATTATGAAAGTTTTTGCCCATCGCGGATTTTCTGGTAAATATCCTGAGAACACCAGGCTGGCTTTTGACCAGGCTCACGAGCTTGGGGTAGATGGATTTGAGCTGGACGTCCAACTATCCGCGGATAATAAAATAGTCGTTTTTCATGACCGCACGCTCGAAAGGACGACAAATGGAAAAGGCCGACTGGGCGATCACACATTGCTTGAGCTAAAGCAATATGACGCCGGGCAAGGAGAACAGATTCCGGCTTTAGCCGAATTACTCAAAACGTATTACCTTGGGCCACAATTAATGATCGAATTAAAATATCCAACCGCCAGTAATTACCAGCCACTGATTGAGGCTTTAGTAAAATTGTTAAAACGGTTTAAACTAAAATATCCTCCGATCATCTGTTCATTTAACTGGCCGGCTTTGGTCTACTTACGGAATAAGAACCAGGCTCTAAATATTGCAGTTTTACACCGGCATAAACCGTTCACGCGGGTGCTACAGATCGCTAAAATGGTTAAGGCCTGCGCTATTTCCACAAATATTGACGAAGTAAACTGCAGGAAAGTTGCTGCAACTAAAGCGGCAGGCTTAAAAATGTATGCTTGGACTGTGAATACAAAAAAACAAGCTTCTTTTTGCTGTCAATTAGGTATCTTTGGCATTATCTCTAATTTTCCCAATGAGGTGAGGCCGTGAATCCCGTTAGACCTCAAAGAACTACCAGGTAGTATTAACCAGAGGTCAACAAAAAGCAGCGAGTGACAAGATGGCTAAAGTAGTCTAATGTTAAGGAGATCTAACCGGGTGAAAATAGAATTGACCTACGGTAAAGATAAAATTACCCTGGATGTGGACAACCAATTTTTAGCCGGCCCATTGATCAAAGCTAAAGTTAGCCAGTCTATCCCAGGGACTCCGTGCGAGATCATCCGCCAAAGCTTTCTTGCCCCTAAAAACCGTCCCGCGCTGCGTAATGTAGTCAAAAACCAAAGAGTTGGACTGGTCGTATCTGATGAATTACGGGTTGGCTTGCAGGAGCAAATAATCTCCTGTCTTTTGGCTGAAATTGCTGCTGGTTCTCCCGCGGAAGTATTTGTTTTTGTGGCTACTGGTTCACATCATCCGGAAATCTACGCTAAGAATATTATTGCCTGGATACACCGTTATGCCCAAGAACTTAAACTTTCTTACCAGGTATTTCCTAACCAATGTGAGCGGCAGGATGATTATATCAACCTGGGCCAGACCACTTATCATACGCCTGTCTACGTCCATAAAATGTGGCTATCCTGCCCGGTCCGGGTACATGGCCATGAGGCCAAGTATCATTATATGAACGGCTATTCCTGTATTGATAAGCATATTGTCCCTGGACTCTCCGCGCACGCTTCGATCCAGGCCAATCATAAACTGGCCTTGCACCATCATGATTCGGTGGCTGGCAAAAATGCCTGGCACCATGATCCCTATCGCCAGAATAACCCATTTTCACAAGATGGCAAGCAATGCCGGAAAATGAGCGAAAAATATATTTATGACCAGGCAACCGGTACGGTCAAAGAAGCTGAAATTATTACCTTTGGTCTGGATATGGTCAGCCAAAAAGATAAAATATTCTGGATCGATTGCGGCGACCCGGACCTGGTATGCCAGGATGTTACCGCAGCGGTGGACAAATACCTGGGATTTGAAGTTGAAAAAACAAAATATCTGGTGCAGTCGCCCGGCGGACCACCGGCCAGTGAAACTATCTATTATGTGCAAAATGGTTTTGATATGGTTATTAAAGGTGCTCTGCTGCCGGGTGGCGAGGCTTTGGTTTTAGCTCCCTGCAATGGCCGGCCTGAAGTTCCTGAAAATATCCGCGGCATCTGTCCTGATCCAGAGTCAATGGAATTGTTCTGGAACACCCTGGTGGAATACCTGGATAAACCCCTGGAACAATGGATCAGTTTCGTAGACCAAAATTTTAAGCTTTTTATGTGGAAAACCGACCGGGTCATCAAACTATTTAAAGATTCCGGGATCAAAATATACCTTTATTCCCAATTACCGGATGAAGTGGTGCGTAAAGGGGGCTTTATTCCTGTACATGATCCGCAAAAATGGATCAAGGAAAGGGCGGCACGAAACGACGGTAAAATAAGGTGCGTAGATGAAGCGAATAAGCTCTGCGTCTTAGGAAAATAAGACATAGGTGAGGGAATATGACTAAAAAGATATGTGTATACATGATAATTTCCCTGGTTCTGCTAAATGGTTGTGCGGTAAGCGTGTTGGATTGGGGAATTAAAATGCAATCTCCGGTCCCTGCCGAGACAACTACCTATAGCGATGAAGATATAGACATTAAATTCATTATTGATGATAAAAGTATCAATTTTGATTTAAAAAATAAGACCCCAAACGGGATTAAGTTGAATTATGATGAAATATCATATATTTCTCCCTCTGGCGCGAGTTTACGGGTCGTTTCCAGTAATATCCGTTTTACTGATCGTTTTTCACCTCAGGCCCCGGCAGTAGTACCTCCTGGATTGTCAATTTCCGAAGCCATTATCCCGGCACAAAACATTTTTTTCCGGGCTAATGATATGGCCTATTATGGCTGGGACGTTGTGCCGTTATTTCCTAATGACGCAAAAACCTATCTGGATAAGGAATTTGGTTTGTATTTCCCGATGGAGATCAGGGGAGTAAAAAAAGAGTTTATTTTCAAATTTAAGATTTATAGTGTGGGGCGTCCAAAAGATCATTAAATTTGCGGAGATATTTTTCCCTGATTCAAGGCGCGAGGAACGCTGCGTGCTTTAGGCTCGTAAGTGACGAGTAACACCGAAGCAGGGGAAAAGAGCCCGCCCGGAGGGAAGGATGTCTTTGGCCGACTTCTGCGTCGCTCCTCCTGGACGTATCTAAAGATACGCCGGCGTCGTCGCTCCTTGTATTCGACTCAAATCCATTCCTTCAAATGTAAAGATCTTTTGGATGCACCACACTAACCGTTGAAAAGAAAAAAATAAACAACTTTTTGTTGAAATAAGGGGTTCTTTTAAGTAGAATAAAGTTGTTTACATCTCATTTTGCAAGCCAGAGGAGCATGTATGGCCAATAACCGGCCGATTACCGGCAAGTATATCGATAAGATGCCTGATGGCACCATTAAACAATTAAACCCGTTTACCGGTACCGAGGTATGGACAGTGCCTGGCCGTAGCGGTAAACCGATCACGAATGAGATACCAAAAAATGCTAAAAAAATAGAAAAGCATGAACCTGAGGATTATTGTAATTTTTGCGCCACCAATTATTTAAATACGCCGCCTGAAAAGTCACGTTTGATCAAAGAGGGCGATAAATATAAGATCCTATATAATGTGGCGGCCCAGGACTTGGGCAAAACAGTTCCCCTGTTGAGGCGCATCCCTAATTTATTTGAAATAGTCTCTTATGATTACTGGGTTAAGAACTATTCCTTCTTCCTGCCGCAGGACCTGGTCAACTGGAAAAATAACTACATGTCCACCCAGGCTGGCCAAGACCATGTTTTCAAAATAATTGATATGAAAATAACCTTGCTCGGTAAAGATCCGCAGAAGATCAGCCGGGAAACCAAACTCGACATGGCTGATGCCTTTTTTGGCGGTTCTCATGAACTAGTCGTGGCCAATAAACATTATACTGATACGGCTGATTATGATTCCCAGCTATGTTCATCCGGTGAACTTACTCCGGAAGAGCATTTCTGGTATATTAAGTTCACTATTGAAGCGATCAAGGCTATTCACCAGAATAACCGTTATGTGCGATATATCAGTGTATTCCAAAACTGGCTCTCCAGCGCTGGTGCCAGTTTTGATCATTTGCATAAACAGCTAGTGGCGATTGATGAATGGGGCACTTCTATCGAAGAGGAAAGCGAACTGGTGCGGGGCAATCCCAATATTTACAATGAATTGGCCACTAATTATGCCGGGTACCAGAACTTGGTCTTTGCGGAGAACGATTATGCGGTAGCCTTTGCCGATTTTGGACATCGCTACCCTACAATTGCGGTATAT
>JAQUQP010000022.1 GCA_028716025.1 bacterium
GTCAAGCGCTTTCAAGCTTAAGGTTTGTTCTTCAGTTTCTGCCAGCGGCTTGGTCATCACTTCCGTCAGCTTGACCGCTACTATCTGATTTAAGCTTTTCGGGATCCCCAAAGTCACCAATCCGGCACCAATACGAATGGCAGCCTCACTGGTCAAGGCAGCTGCCCCGGTCATACCCGCCGACCCAGCCAAAACAAGCACATGTCCAAAGATATTTTTGTAGGCATCTTTAGGACGTTTCGGTAACAGCTTTTTGATCTCTTCTTTGGTTATGAACTTTTCCGCCATAACATCCTCTTATCTGAAATAGATTGCCTGCGCGACAGCATAATCATCACAATGGGACAAGGATACTGTAATATATTTTTCCAATTTCTTTAATTTCCCGCTTAATACTGCTTCTGGTTTGCCGTTGTCCAGGTTTTTGATGCTGATATCGATCAAAGCGATGCCTTTAGAGCCGAGGGCTTTCAGGATCGCTTCCTTGGCGGCAAAACGCACAGCATAATGCTGGTATTTATTGGCTTTGCCTTCGCAATAAGCTCTCTCCCGGGCGGTAAATACCCGCTTCAAGAAAGTTTTATTACCAGCAATCACTTTCTTTATTCTTTTTGTTTCAATAATATCAATCCCTGTCCCTAATATCTTCATCTTTTTCTCTACTTCCAGCTTCCAGTCTTTAGCATTCAGCAGTTTTACTCGAATATCTTTCCTGGATTCAGAATATTATTCGGGTCAAAAGTTTTTTTAATTTGTTTCATAATATTTATCTCTGCCGCGGATAGCACCCGGGGCACATATTTTTTCTTGGTCACACCAATGCCATGCTCGCCGCTGATCGTACCGCCGGCGGCCACGGTTATATCAAATACACCGTTAATCGCTTCCGGCAGTATTTTGTTCCACACTTCATCCGTTAAGTTCTTTTTCAATATATTCACATGGATATTGCCGTCGCCTAAATGCCCGAAACAAACTATTTGCACGGCCAGTCTTTTACTCAACTCCTGGAGCTGGCTAAGCACTCCCGGCATTTGGTTGATCGGGACGACGATGTCTTCGCTTACTTTTAACCCGCCGGTGAGTTTCAGTGACTCACTGATCTTACGGCGTACTTCCCATAGTTTTTCCTGATTCGCTTTGGTATCTGCCACGAGGACATCCTTAGCGCCCTTATTCAAACACAATTCACCCACCATCTCTGCCTGTTTTTCCAAATACTCCTTATCATCCCCGTCCAGTTCTATTAATATCTGGGCTTCGGCATCCCGGAAAGGCAGCTGCCGGCCCAGGCATTCTTCACAAGCCAGGATACTTTCCTTATCCATGAATTCTATGGCTGCCGGAACAACTTTGCTTTTAATTATTTCCACGATAGTCTGGGAAGCTGTGGCATAGTTATCAAAGGGCACCAGCAGGTCGATCTTAGCTTTAGGTAACGGCACCAGCTTCAGAATGATCTTGGTAATAATAGCCAAAGTACCTTCACAGCCAATGATCAGACTGATCAGGTCATATCCCACTACATTTTTCAGCAGTTTACCGCCTAACTTGATTATTTCCCCGCTGGGCAATACTGCTTCAAAGCCGACTACATAATCCTTGGTCACCCCATATTTTACTGCCCTGGCGCCACCAGCGCATTCAGCCAGATTGCCGCCGATATGGCAGGAATCCAGGCTGGCAGGATCAGGCGGGTAGAATAATCCTTTCTTCTCCACTTCAGCCTGTAAGGCCCCGGTAATAACCCCGGGCTCAGTTACGATCATCATGTTTTCTTCATCGATCTCCAGGATCTTATTCATCTTTTCCAGGGACAAGACAATGCCCCCTGCAGTCGGGACTGCGCCGCCGCTCAAACCTGTTCCGGCGCCGCGAGGTACTACCGGCACCAGGTATTGGTTGGCCAGCTTCAAAACCTCAGCTACCTGCTGCGTATTTTCCGCTTTAACTACGATATCCGGTTGGCTGGAGAGCCCCATAGTCTCATCATGGGTATAATCAGCCATAGCTTCTTTATCAGTCAGCACATTTTCCCGGCCAGCGATGGCAATAAGCTTATCTTTAATTTCGTCAAACTTTTGTATGGTCATAAACCCTCTAAATATTAATCCTGCTTTATTCTATCACATCAGCCGAGTAAATGGCATTAAAAACTTCGTCGGTCTTAAACACCCTGGGCTTCCGGCCCAGGTCCCTGGTAATATAGTCCAAAGCCTGCCTGGTTGAAATAAATCCTGGCAGCAGGGTACCGCGCAAAAGTTTCGGGGCCTGAGCCGAGACAAAAAGCAAATGAGCTTTTTTCATTGCTTTAGCTACCATATAAGCACGGTGCTCACCTGCCTGGCAGCCGCCTTTCTTTATCTTTTCAATAAAATGGTCAATGTCTTTCATTTTTTTCAGTATCTTCCCGAAGCGCTGTTCTCCCAGGCCGCGGCCAAATCCTTCCGGCACATCGGCCACTACTATCACATAACCGCCTAGTTTGACGATTGGATGAGGTACGTCCAGCAGATAATTATAGGCCCGTGATGCCTGGTAGATATTGCCGCCTTTTTGTTTGCCGATCACCGCGATAGCAGCATCATATACGCGGGGCAGGCGTTGCCGGTATAATTTATCGGCTGCTGTCACGGCTTGCTTAAAAACTTTCTTTGGCGCACCGCTGAAGACTTTTACTATTTGGCCCTGAGCATCATTCAATACGTTAACCGAATAGGTAATGGGCAGATCTTTAACAATTTCTACCAGTGTCTTTTGAAAAAGATTTGTCTTCACATTTCCCAGGGCCGTACCTTCTTTATCCAGGAACCGCGGATGATGGGTATAGCTGATAGTTTTATCCCCTGCTAATCCAATGGCCACGGTCTTGATCCCGCCGCTATATCCGGCATAAAGATGCGGTTCAACGATCCCTAAAGTAATGATCTTATTAGCTGAGAGTAATTTTTTATTCAAATAGCGGGGCACGCCCAAACTGGTCTGTCCTAAATACACCAGGTCGGCGGGTTTCTGGCTATGATTAAAAACAGGATACTTACCCAGGATATCCGCTCCCAGCATAGCTACTAATTGCGCCTGGGCCATTGGTTCGTGTAATCCCAGGCCAACCAATATTTCAATATCCTGCCGGTGAGCACCTTGCTGTTCAAGCTTCTTTAATACTCCCGGCAAAATTTCTTTCAGGTGGGCATTACGCGTCCGGTCAGGGATGACAATAATCACTTTAGTTTTCTTCATAGTGACCTAATTCTACCCTTTTTTAACGATTTATTCAATTTATTTTCTTGCCATTCTGGGCGTTATCGGTTATTATCTATTTCAGCTTAAAACAACGAGTTATGCCAGGCACAGAACACCGGGCCATCCAGACTCCAGACGGGTGGCTTTTTGTGGTTTTTGTGTTCCTCGATACAGCTATAAAAGATAAAGAAAACAAGAATTCCTTACTCTTCTGTAATCCGCGTAAAATAATTACCTGCCGATCTACCAACCAGATCGATCCCTGCCTGGGACAGGTTACCCAAGCCCTTAATAACGGCTGGTATGCTGCCGGCTTTATCTCGTATGAAGCTGGCTGGCACCTGCAAGGACTTACTAAAAGTAATCGTTCATATGTTTTCCCCTTGCTTTGGTTTGGAATATTTACCAAACCTGTTATTATTAAAAATTACACTGAGCTTGCGCGTTATTTAGGTCTAAAGGGTAAAATCCCTTATGCCACTATGGACCAATTGCGACTTAATACCACCAGGTATAAATATCACCGGGATATTATGCGGATCAAGGAATTGATCGCCCAAGGCCAAACCTACCAGGTAAATTACACCATGAAATACAAGTTCAAGTTTACCGGCTCTCCAGGCAAACTCTATCACCGGCTGCGGGCGATCCAGCCGGTCAATTACGGGGCTTTTATCGACACTGGTAAAAGGCAGGTGCTTTCTTTTTCACCTGAATTATTCTTCCGCCGGAATAATACCGCGATCCAGGTCCAACCAATGAAGGGAACCGAGGCATTATGCCGGGACACAAACCTGCCCCAAGATCCTAAAAACCAGGCAGAAAACCTCATGATCACTGATCTTATGCGCAATGACCTGGGGAAAATATCCAGTATTGGCAGTGTACAGACGTATGATCTGTTTAAAGCACATAAATACAGCACCTTGTGGCAGATGACCTCTTCGGTCCAAAGCAGGTTGCTGCCTGGGATATCCTGGCGGGAAATATTAGGCAGCTTGTTCCCCTGCGGATCTGTCACCGGAGCTCCGAAGATAAGTACCATGAAGATCATTAAATCCCTGGAAAAAGAAGACCGGGACATCTATACCGGCGCTATCGGGTATCTGAGCCCTAATAAAAATGCGGTTTTTAATGTCGCCATCAGGACGATTTTATTACAAGGCAACCAAGGAGAAATGGGGGTTGGCGGCGGGATCACTTTTGGCTCAGATCCAGACCAGGAATGGGAAGAATGCCGGCTTAAGGCTTCCTTCTTATTGAAAAGCAACTTTCAATTGATAGAGACGATGGCCTGGTCATATCCGGCAGGGATATCCCTGTTATCATTACACCTTAAAAGATTAAAAAAATCAGCCGCATTCTTTGGGTTTCCTTATGACCGGTTAAAAATTACAACTGCTTTGGCTGAACGCATTTCTGTCCTGGATATACACAAAACATGGAAGATAAGATTGCTTTTAAGCAATACCGGCGCTATTGACCTGCGGGCCGAAGAATTGCCCCCCGCTATAAAAAACAAACAACTGGTAGCGATTTCCGCCATACATACTGATCCTGCCAATCTCTTCTTGCAGCACAAAACCACAGAACGGGAAATGTATAACCAGGAACTCGTTCATTATAAAAAGCTCGGTTATGATGATGTTCTCTTTACCAATAACCGCGGCGAGATCACCGAAAGCGCTATTGCCAATATCTTTATCAAAAAGGGGCTGTTTTATTACACGCCTCCCCTGGCCTGCGGCCTGCTACCGGGAATATTCCGGACTTACTTTATCCGCCGGCATCGCACTATGGTCAAAGAGAAAATACTCTACCCAGAGGACTTGTATTCTGCTGACGCAATCTTTCTTACCAATGCGGTACGCGGTTTGGCGCAAGTAAAGCTTGACGGATAGCTCTTACTTTGCTATTATGTTAACCTAATAATATGAAAGGTTAACATAACCATGAAAAGACTGCTTATTGTCCTGTTTTTCTTGTTTCTCCCTGCGGCTGGATCAGGCCAGGAAATATATTTAGAAACCCTGGCGGTCAGATCGCCGACTGCTTTGCCGCAAAAAGGGATATTTACCATTACCAGGCAGGATATTGACCAGAGCACCGCTACGAATATCGCTGACCTGCTCTCGCAATATGGGATCGTTAGCCTTCAACGCCGGGGATCTTTTGGTTTACAGGGAGACCTAAGTATCCGCGGCACTACGTTCGACCAGGGGATGATCAAGGTTAACGGGCTGATAATGAATGACCCTCAGACCGGGCATCACAACCTGGATATCCCTGTACCGCTGGAGTCGATCAAATGCATAGAAGTAACCCCTTTGGCTATAAATATAGTAACCTTTAAACAGCCTAACGCCCGGATAAAGGTTGATCTCCTGGGGGGCCAGCATGCTTTGTGGGGCGGAAGTATCGCTTTAAAAAACCTGACCTACCAGCATCTGGCAGCGGCAGGCTGGAGAGATAATACTGAATGGCAAAACGATCTCTTTCAATATCAGCAGGCTATTCCCGGCAGCTGGGGACCTTCAGATATTTCTTTAGGATATATCCGCAAGGATTTTGGCGCGTATAAATTCTACTCCCAGGCTTTTCCAGATGAAAATGAAACAACCAGTGCCTTTGTAGCTACCGGCCAGACAGAGTTTTTTACCGGCTTGTGGCACTGGCAACCGCAAAGCAGTTTCCGCTTGCACCGGGATTATTTTATCCTGGACCGTAATCGCCCGGACTGGTCATTCAATGACCACCGCAATACCACTATCTTCTTTGGTTTACCGGTGACCTTGCCGCTCTGGGGTCATAAGCTCATAACCAGCGTGGATTTCAAACAAGATGCGATCAACAGTACCAATTTACAGCAACACCATCGCAATGCTTACTCTGTAGCAACACAATTTTTCCCGCAATTGGGGAACTCCTGGCAATTGGGCCTGGGATTGAGGGAAGATTTTTATGATCCAGATCCGGTCAGGAGAGTTTTCCGTCCTTCTATGGATATTAATTACGCTATTGATCAACACTGGTTGTGGCTGGCTGAAGCTGGCAACTTTTTCCGTTTGCCTACGTTCACAGAACTCTATTATTCTGACCCGGCTAATAAAGGCACTGCCTCGTTAGAGGCAGAAAAGGGCTGGAATTACCAAACAGGAATTAAATACACGTATGGGCAGGTTTGCTGGCAGAATACTGTTCATTGGCGGGAGATCAGGAACGCTATTGACTGGGCTAAATATCCAGGCGAGACTGCCTGGCAGGCCAGGAATATCTCTACCGTCAAAGGGTATGGGATAGAAAGTACCTTTGCCCTTACTGCCTGTTTAAAGGTAAATTACCAGTACCTGAATAATCAACTTGCCGCGAACGATTATCAGTCTAAGTACAATTCTAATTACCTGAAACACAGCGCCAGCCTGCATTATAGCTATACCTTACCCTGGCAGATAAAAAATGACTGGGCTGCTAATTATCGCCAACCCAGTCAACTTTCACCGTATACCCTGCTTGATCTAAAAATATCCCGCCGGTTCAGCCCGCATTGGACAGTCTATTTCTCCGGCACAAACCTGCTCAATACTTATTACGAAGAAATCACCGGCATCCCCCGTCCGGGAAGATGGCTTCTGGTCGGGCTGGATTGGCAGGTGTAGCGCTTATGGCACAGATGCCAGCCCATTAAAACACCCCCCTAACTGATAAGCTGTCAGGGGGGTATTTTTTCTACATACAAATTTTGCTTTAATCAATAACCTAGTCTAAGAGAGCCTTTAAGTTTAACGACCATATTCCTTCCATTTGCTCTATTATTCTTAGCTGATCATCACCAAAGGTCCTCTTGGCAAGAACGAAAGAATAAACCAGGAAATTAATGTCATTCTGAGTTGATCGATCCTTTTCAGCATAAAATTTACTATAAAAGGGGTGATCAATATTGTATTTAATAACCAATGTATTCCCTATTCTTTCTGTTTCAAAAAAAGCACCATTTCTTCCTAGCCCTGCCACATCAAAATGGCACTCTTTTGGCTTCCCTGTTTCATCTACTAACTTTGAAAGTTCAGCCTGAGACTGCTCTTTAGTCTTCTTTTCATGCTTCCTGCGCTGGTCTTCCAGCTCCTTTATTATTTCCTCTTCAGACTGTTTCTTTCTAATTAATAAATTCTTCTTTGAATCAATAATTTCCTCTGACTCTCTGAAACTCTCCTGTACAACGCCTTCTTTTTTAGCCGTCTCCCTCTTAAGAATTTTTCTTATGGTTTCAAGCTGTTCTTCCAGGATTTTATAAAGCTGATCGTATATGGATTGATCAAGATTTACCTTGCGCTTGGTAAAATTAACTCCCATATATTTATCCATGGTAGCGGTAAAATAAATTTCTGCCCTAAACCTATTATAATCATTATGTTTAGTAAATAGGTCTAGGTTATCGGCCGCAGCGATTTCCCTATTGTTCCTTAGAACGTAAAATCCCTGCGATTGGATAGAAGGCTTGTCAACCTCTTTAGGCCATTTTTCCTTAAGCAGCTTCTTCTCTATTACCGGTAAATTGACCAGCCTTATTTTCACTCTTTCGATTTTGTTTTTACCATTATCAACGACCTTTAATTCATAATATTCATCGCTTATCACCTTTGTTTCAAACTTCTCATCATTATACTCAAAACCAGAGATAAGCAATGGGTCAATTGGCAGAATAGCCTCATCATTTAAATACATCTTCTTACCCGCATTTAAGAACATTCTGAAGACTTGGCCTATATGCTTCCTTAGTTGGTTCTTAAACTGACGGATATTTCTATTCTGTATATTGTCACAGTTCTCTAACATGACAAAAGTACCAGCCTCTACACCCGTACATACTGAATAGAAAAGATCCCGCTCTTGTTTTGTAGAATCATCCAGATAAACATTAAATGTATTTTCCTTTACCATGTAGTCTAGGTCAACTACCTTGGTCAAAAATGAGTCTTTGCCATATTTCGTTATAATGGTTGTTTTCCTGGCTATAGATAAAGAAGCTGACGCAGAACCAACACCATATTTTCCTAAATCTTTGTAAGGATCTCTATTTGTAAGTGCCCCTAATCTAAAGGCCTGATCAAGTATATCCCTACTCATACCTAATCCATCATCGCAGATACAAATACTAAAACCGCCATTATGGCTCTCTTCAACTTTTATCCAAACATTATCTGCGTCTGCGTCAAAGCTATTGTCCACTAAATCTGCGATTGCGGAATAGTTGTCGTACCCTAGGTATCTATAGGATTCTAAGAACCTAGCTGGATTGGGATTATTTTCGTGCTGAAATTTAACCATGATGTTCTCCTTTTATCGATGTCAATAGACACCAAATTTATTTTTGAAGCTAGTACATTTTTGCAGTTAGTCAAACGTGCGGTTTTAGGGTGGAAAATACTTTATCATTTTGACCTCCTTGTATTCTCGATGTCTTCAGACACCAAGAAGTTAGCCACTAAAAAAAAGTCTCGGATAGATAAATCGACCGAGACGCAACACTGCCTTTTGATTAGTGTGCTCAAAGTCAATTGACTCTAAGTTGAGTAAACTATAGCAGAAAGCTTTTATTTTGTCAAGTGCTTTTTAATTCTGAGCTTCGGGTTAATGAAAAAATATTAGCCTTATATATTAAATAGTCAGTCTTATATTTTTTTCTACATAAGACAACCCTAATGGTGACAAATTAACCGCTCCTGTTTTTTTGTCATAATCAATCAATTTCTTACCGTGAAGAACTTTCAGTATATATTTTCGATATTCAGAAGGATTCGCATATTCCAGCCATTTGCAAAGATCCCCTACGCCAATGGGGACTGGATAGCTCTCATATAATAAAAGAAGTGTTTGATCAGGATATTTTAGACTTGGGTCAAGTACCCGTTTTTTGCCGTTTATATTCCATACAACAGGGATCTTTTTGGTGATTAACCCTTCTACAATGGCCTGCGCTTGGATGGTCGTTACGTTGTGGAGAATGCGGATAAGCTCTGACATCACCCAATCTGCAGCCGCTACAATAAAACAGGCATCCATATGATTGGGGTCGACATCTCCATTTATATGACCTATATTACGCTTATTCCTTATTGTATAAAGAGCATTAAGGATTTTTGGTATATGGAACCTTATACTATCCGGAAACCCTGATAACGACTCGAAAGAGCGTGTAAGTTGCCCAAAATCCCTAATTTTATCCTTGAAGGGCTGGTAGATTTTTGAGCTTGATGTGTTCCACTGTAAAACCCTGATAACAACTTCACAGAATTTCCCCCCGTTTAATTCGGAAGGTTCATATTTACCTTGTATGAAATTAGTCTTAATTTTGTTGTAGCTTTTTTCCAGATGGACCCTTAATTCCCCGGGCAAACTTGAAAATATGGTACCAAAATCGACTGTGGAGCTCATCCCTATTCACCTGCCTCTTGCAAAGTTTTCAGGTATTCTTCACCATCAGGAGTAATTCTCCAATTCCCTGTTTCAGGATCCTCGCTCACGACTCCTTCTTTTACCCTGCTTCTTATTCCATAAACGGTTGAATATTTGGTTGACTTAACAAGCTTTTTTGTTAGAATATACGCTATTTCATGATTATTTAGTCCGTCTATGTCTAGGTGCTTTGCATATGCTATAATCCATAAATAACAATCCTGTTTCGATTTACATTGCTTGAATTTTGGTAACCCTTCTTGAACCCCAGTTATATTCATACTCTTAACTTCATCTCTTATCATAGTATCAGAATAGTATTCACTTTGGCTTTTCGATTTCTTTTCTCCCTTCACTTTCTGCCCTTGTTTTACAGCCTTCTTGGTATCAACTATTCCTAACCCCTGCTCCAACAATTTACTAAAAGCTATTTTTCTTAATTCAGGGTCCTTTATAGAAGAAACCTGATTTTCCAAATCCATTAATTTCTGTTTAACATCTTCCATGGTTGCCTCCTCTTTATAAACTATGATAATGTTAGCATAAAAGAAAATTACTGTCAAGCATTTTCATTATTTCTATTTAACTACGTGCGTAGATAAATAATAAAAATACGGTATGATATTTATCACATATGCGCCATATATCATACAGACGCATTCGTGACGTCGGATTTACTTGTGAAATATAAACAAAAAACTCGGAACTTATAAGTCCCGAGTTTTATTGCTTCGGTTATATATACCTTCTAAAAACTCGGCTCGATGCAGAATATGCGGTATTTGAACTTACTCATCCCCTGCCAGACACCTCTCATGAAATGCCAATTGGAGAGGTATTTAATTTTAAACCAGTATAATAACTTGCTTTTCGGCTCCCAGAAAAAACACCAGTAAAAAAAGCGGTAGGCAAAAAATATGAACAAGAGCAGGGAGACCATAAACCAGCCGGCCGTCACCCAGGTAGCGGTACAAGCGAATAATCCCACGATTAAATTGATCAACGTGATCACCGCTGCCAAACCGAAAATATGCATCATTTGGAAATTACCAAAATAGATAAATCCTTTGATCGGGGAAGGGATCTTGATCCGCGGACATGATTTCAGGAATTGGAATACCAGCTCAAAATGGTTGGTGGCATATTTATCAAGCAAAGCCAGATGCCCTTTGGAATAACTGGCCCAGACCTTATAAAGAGCAGTGTCGGTGGCACGGTGCATATGATCGACACTGGCTTTGGGCGCAAAAAACGCTTTCCAGCCGTCTTTTTTGATCTTTAAGCCGAATTCTATATCTTCACCGGTCGGCAGGTCCCAGAAACGGGCTTTGGCGCGTTCCACCGCTACCCGGCGAAAAGCTACATTTGCCGTAACCATGAAATAAGCCCGGTGGCCGCAAATTTCCGTGGGCGATCTGTCAGTCATGGGCGGGAAATAGCCTTCGCCAATGCCGCCATACCGCCAACTGACATTGTTAAAACCAAAATATTCACAAAAAGCTTCTACCAGATTATCTTTTTCCACCCGGATAGTCTTGATCTCCCCGCCGACAATACCTACTTCAGGGTCTGCGCGGAAATGCTTAAGTATTTCATGGATCCAATTTTTAGTAGGAGCGCAATCGCCATCGGTAAAAAACAGGTATTCTCCCTGAACTACATCCAGGGCTTTATTGCGGGCATATCCGGGAGAGGGGCAGTTCGGGACGTCTACCAGTTTAATGAAAGGATATTTTTTTTGCCAGGTTTTGATGATCTCTACAGTTTTATCAGTACTGCCGCCGTCGGCGATCACTATCTCCATCCGGTCTCGGGGATAGTCCACTCCGAACAGGTATTCGAAAGTCTTTTCCAATGTTCTTTCCGCATTGCGCACCGGGATAATAATAGAAATCATCGGATCTTTCATTACTGCCTCCTCTACTATTTTTATAATAATCAGTTAAAGGAGTTTCCTTAAGGGGTTTACTGTGCATACGATTTTAGCAGAATAAGCCGGGAGAGTCAATTATTTTAACTCTCAAGTAAACCTTTTCCACCAAGGTGCGTCTATTAAAGGTGAAAGCATTAATATCATAAGGAGGTAAGACTATGAAACACAGGAAAGCGGCACTACTAGCATTGTTCATCGGGTGGGTAACCAGTCTGGCTTTGCTAAGCGGTTGCAACAAGAAAACAGGTTCAGTGACTTCTAATGAAAGCTCAACGCAGGCTGAATTGGAAAATATCATTAACCAAAATCCGGATATTTTTACCACTGACCAGGAAGAAAGTGAAGAGGCAACGGCTTATACTGAGCAGACTTCAGCCAGCGGAAACTATTATATTAGCGGTTATTATGTTGGCGCCTCAAGCGCAACCTTGCCACAAGGCTGGTTCAGGAAAAAGAAAGGTTCTCCGCACCGGAATATCACTATTGAACAAGTTGGTAATTTTGCCACAGCTACGATCAGCACCAACTGGACAGGAAGCTTATACGTAGACCGGACTAACGACGGCAAGAGAAATCCCGGATCAAAACCGATCAGTGACAGGGGAGTTAAGAAAGCGTACTTTGAGAATATTTATGGTGTTTGGACTCTAAAGAAGGTATCGTGTGTTGATCATACCTTGGCTGATCCAGCCAAACAAACGGTGGATATAGAAAAAGTTGAAGCTAGGGCTTCAGGGCAGACTTACACTATAACCGATCCAGAAAATTTAATGGACTTATCTACAGGATTGCCCACTTTCGCACCAGGGACTCAGGTAACTGTCGTAGCTACCGTAAACAACACTTTAACTAATTGGTCCCCGCCAATGTTCGTATATCTGCATCACGGTATGCGCTGGGCTCGCCACAGGCAATTAATGTTTGACGATGGCACTAACGGCGACGAGGTTGCCAATGATAATAAATATACCGGCGTATATACTGTTGGCAGTGGCGATCAAACATATCGTTCTGCGGTGATAGATGTATTGGATAGCGGCTGCCTGCAAAATGAGACCAATGACGACTATAATTCCACGGCTTGGAGAATACCTTACAAAGTGCAGTAAATAAAAACCGGGTACAAAATTACATAATTATTGTAACTTTTGTACCCGGCTAATTTATGGTTTTTTTCTATCAACTACCAGCGTGGCGTACTATCAACTAAAAGCTAACTTCCGCCAGCCACTTGCCATGAACATTGCAATTTTCAATCACCGTGATCTTGCCAGTACCGGATTTAAAATGAACGCTCACGACCGGATTGATCTTGTCTGCTGCCATCTGGTACCTGGCAACCCAGGCAAGATCCTGGTATACATCGATCCACATGATCCAGTGCTTTGCCTCCATTACATGCAGTATCTCTCCTATTTTAATATGCACATCAGCACAACCCGGCACCAGGCTGCACTGTTTATTTACCGTTAATACAGGGATATGCTTTTTATCCCCTTCGGTCAGGTTTTTCGGATCAGCCGGTTGCTTTAAGGCATTGGCGTCTTCCTTAAAACTTTTTTTTGGCGCGCCGCATACCGGGCAATGCTCCGGAGCCGCGCTAAACTCTATATGCCCGCACATACCACAGACGAACATTTTCATTTTACTGCCTCCTCCCTTACCGCGTAATCACCTTTACGCCGGTCGTCAAGCTCTCCTAGCTTGGACTTATTCCAATTGCTGGTCTTGCTGTAGTACCCCACGATCCTGGTTATATGATCGATGATCCTGGCTTCCCCGCCATCTAAAACCCGTTTCAAATTAAGCCAATCATAATTCAAAATACTATCTACGGTAATCTTATACTTTTGGCTATCCTTGGTGTTGAGCACTACCACATAATCGTCTTTGCTGGCGCCACTGTGATCCTCAGCCACGAGCTGTAAATATCCGCTCTTCTCAATTTCATCGACAAAGTTCTGGATATCATGCATGCTTTACCCCCTTTTTATTAGTGCAGTGAGTCTCATATTTCTTTACATTTGCGGGAACTATTTTTTCCTGATTCAAGGCGCGAGAAGTGTAGCGTGCCTTTAGGCACGTAAGCGACGAGCAACACCGAAGCAGGAAAAAAGAGCCCCGCCCGGAGGGAAGGTTGTCTTTAGCCGACTACTGCGTCGCTCCTCCTGGACGTATCACATTGGATACGCCGGCGTTGTCGCTTCTTGTATTCAGCTCAAATCCAATCCTTCAAATGCAAATAAATATTAGGCTCACTGCACTAGAATTTTTCCGCTTGTATCCGGGCTTTAACTAATGCTGCCAGCGTCACTTTATGGAGAGCCTGGTCGATATTCTGTTGTACCTGGCGCAATTGCTTATGGATCGGGCAATTCTTGATCCGGGAACAGCGGTCATGTTCTATAAAACAACGGTTGATCGCAAATTTGCCCTGGGCCATTTCCATAACATCTTGTAAAGTTATCTTCCGTATATCCTGCTGCAAAGAGAATCCGCCGCCAAAACGGCCGCGGTAAGACTTGATGATCCCCCGGCGCTGCAGTTTTTGCAGGATTTTGTGCAAATAGACCAATGGCACCCCTTCACTGGCAGCCAGCTCACGGGCAAAAATAATATGGCCCTTTTTATACTTGCCCATCAGGGTCAGTACCCGCAGGGCATAATCAGTGTTACGCCTGATCAGTTCCATGATTTCCTTTTAGCTTGCCATTGGTTGGTATTTAAACAAGACTATAATAGTCTATTATAAATAATATGTCAAGCAAAATATTAGTATTTAACTTTTTTAGCTTTTATTGTATCGGGTTAAAAGCTGGCTCAAGCCTGCGCTCTTTACAAAATGTTTTGTTTTCCACGATTCACCCATGGCTTTGGCGTTTTTGCTCCAGACTTGGCAATACGTCTCCACCCCCGTGGTCTGGCTCCACCGGTTGATCCATGGCGGGTTATCCAGGTATTGATAGATACCATCGGGGAAATATCCTCCTGCCACCGCCTTATAGGTCCAGTAAGTATAATGGATACCGTATTTTTTGAAGATCTCCAGTACATCTTTGACCCAGGCCAGTTCCATACCGCAATCAGGGCAGCGCAGATTAATCCCAAATTCACCGCAATATATAGGGATCCGGTATTTTTGCTGGAGTTTTACATACCGCTGCAAAATATTTTCCATTTTCTTACGGTTCCAGAGCTCCCCGTTTATTTTTCCTGGATAGCGCAAATTACGCGTGCAATTAAAGGTAAAATCACCGGGCAGGTAATAATGGAAGCTGAAAGCCAGGTTATCATCCCAGGGCCGGCCTAGAAATTCAAATTCCTGGCTCCAGGTGTTGCCTTCGATAAAGATTATATGCTGGTCTCCGGTGGCACGAATAGCCTCAGTGATCCGTACATAAACTTCTTTGATGATCCGGGTATTCTTTCCGACTGCTTCATTCAGTACATCATATCCGGCTATGGTTGGTTCATTTTTGTAGCGCTCCGCCAGTTGGCGCCAGACATCATAAAGTTCTTCCCGGTATTTTTTATCTGTCCACAACCTGGCCTTTCCTGCTGAATCGCTGTGCCAGTCACCGTTCTGGGCTCCGGGAGCCGCATGCAGGTCCAATATCATATAAATACCATTCTGCCTGGCCCAGGCAATAGCCTGATCCAGGAAAGACCATTTCCCCCTAGTGACAATACGATAATGGAAAGGCAGGCGGATGACAGTTGCTTGTAGTTTCTTTATGTTCACAAAGTCGGCAGAGGTAATAAAATTACTGCGGAATGTTTCTTCGAAACGCAGCAGGCTTTTCTGGCCGCAATTACCGGCAATATCTTTTTTAAATTGGCTCTCGGCTATGTTACGGCCACCCAGGATATAGCCTTCCATCATCAGCCAGCCGCCTAGGTTCACTCCGCGCAGCATAACATCCTTGCCTTGACTATTAACAATTTTGCCATTTCTGATCTGCAATAGATCCACGATGAAGCTCCTTTTTTAAGCAAGTGTTCCAGTCAGAACGAGAAGCAGTTGCCAGTTATTTCAAATTCAGTAAGAACGAAATATTCTGCTACTGCTTTTCGTATGGACTGTTTCTCGAATTAACTGCTTCTTGTATTTACTGGCAACCTTTATCAGAAAGTTGTCATAAATTGCACCGCACCCTTATCCAGGTATGGGAAGCGACCCTGGTCCCTGTGGTCCAACTCAATACCGGTCATACCTTTTAATTCCAACCTAGCGCTAATTTTATAGCTAAAGCCAATTTTAAACCGATCGTCAACTAAGGTATCCTTGTAATTGTTCAACTCCGGAGTAGCCGGATAAACGCGGGAAACCTCTGCGGCTTCCCGCAAATAAGCCAGCTCCATTTCCCAAAACTTTCCGAACTGGCATTGGTAACTGAGCACCGGAAGCATTTCTTTCTTATGATAATGAAAATTATAGCCTTGAGCTTGAGGAAAATCTTGTACAAAATATTTTCGTTGATAGCGTAATTCCAATGATACCAGACTGGTTTGGCCAACCGTATATTCCAGATAAGGACTTATATAATACTTGCTATAATAATTGTGATAATTATCAACCTGGCGGGAAACGATAAACTCTTGGCCTTGCTTTCCCGTTTCCCGAAATAATTCCAGTCCCAGGATTAACCACAGATTAACTTTATATTCCAGTCCTTGTTTATAATAATCACTACGTGTTTCCTGCCGGTACCAATTATCCGGACTGCTATAAAAAGAATATTCTTTGATCGCAGTTGGAGTCAAGACTAGTTCTAAGTAAGTATATATGCCCTTATTATCATAACTGGCAGAGATCTGGATCTCTCTGGGATTTTTATTATATCGTTCTTCCCGGTCATCAAATTCCTTTTCCTTGCTATAAGCGTAATTATTGTCAAAATTAAGCCACCAATAGTTTATTTTCACGTAAGTAAGCTTTTTCCGGCTCCAGGTTAATCCCAGTCCCAGGTCAGTTCGCTGCTTTTCAAAAGCCGGCACCCCCAGCAAAGAACCAGACAGGGAATCAGTCAGTAAATATTCAAATTCAAAGATATTCTTACAAGCAGACTGGTCAAAAGTATCGATCCGGTCAAACCCGTTCCTAGTAATAGCAGTACCATTGATAGTCTGATAAAAATTAATATCACCTTTTAAATTCAACCTAGCAGTCAAAGGAGCTTTAAATTTTACCTGGTTGGTGAATAAAAGATCTCGCACATTTACGCTGCCGCCGGAGACCCGTATGGCATTATCGCTAGCCTGCCATAGTTTTTCCCAGGATCGAGGAAACCGCTGAGTCAGTAAATCCAATTCATATTCCCGGTTCTTGCGTTCCGGTTCAAGGTAAGCCGCTTCACTTAAAGCGATCCAACCCATAAAAAAAATAAATGTTAAAGTTATTTTCATAATAACATCCTATCGCTAGTTCTATTTTATTGCTTTTACTTTAATAATGTCAATAAAAAGAAAGACCCATACAGCTATTTCATAGCTTAATG
>JAQUQP010000023.1 GCA_028716025.1 bacterium
ATAGCGGTATTGTTCTTTAGTCGCGTCAGGAGTTTCTTCCAAGGCTTTCTGGTAGAAAAAATAGGCCAGGCTGGTTCCGTGATGCTGTTCGATAATATCGATAATATCCTGGCTCAACTTGTACTGTGAGGCCAGATCGACCCCTTCTTTGACATGAGATAATACGATCAAACTGCTCATACTGGGTGAAAGATCATCATGCCTGTTGTAACTATCCTGGTTCTCAATATAATATTCAGGTTTGGCCAGTTTGCCGATATCGTGATAATAAGCGCCTACCCGGGCCAATAATGAATTGGCATTGACTGCCCCCGCCGCAGTTTGCGCTAAATTGCCTACGAGCAAACTATGATGATATGTACCGGGTGCCTCCACCATTAAACGCTTTAAAAGCGGTTGATTAAAATCAGAGAGTTCCAATAATTTAATATTACTAGAAATGCCGAACATATGCTCAAAATATGGCAGAAACCCGATACTTAGAACACCGCAAAAAAAGCCATTAATGATCCCCCATAAAGTATTATAGGCAACTACTTCAATCCGGGTATGCTGTAAAAGCGCGGTAAAACTGATAATACCGAGCGCATTGGCCAGACTGATGAGCAAACCGGAACGGATCAGGTCAGATCTTTGCCTGATACTGGAAGCGCTGAAGATACCCACCAGGCCACCCAATAAATGTACCACGAACAGGTTCAGATCGTTATGATAGATCACCGCGATCAGGATATCCAGCAATACGGTCATCAAGATAGCCAGGTCAATATCTACCAGAATGGTCATGAGGATAGAAACCATACCTAAAGGTATAAGATATCCGCTCAATCCTATCTCATTAAAGATCTTAGCCAGGGCAATGACCAGGATACTGACCAATTGCAGGATGACCAAATCGTTATTGGATTCAAAAATATGCTGGGCATAACGATACAGGTAGAATCCCAGCAGGACCATAAATCCTAAAGTGATAACTAGATATCCAGCCAGATGATGAAAATCTATTTCCTTAAAACTGGAAAGCAGGACCAGTATGGCCAATAATGTAAAACAAACAAAAAGCCAACGGGGCGCCGATAACGGGGTTAAAAAAATATTCCTGGTTTCCGTAGAAAAATGCTTTTTCTGCTTCTGCCAGCGTCTGCTTTTTTTAAGCAGTATGAGTAGTACCCGCCTGAATAAATTCTGCCAATCAACCATTACTTTATTCCTTTATTGCCAGCTTCTTCGAATTCCTCATAAGCTTTAATGATCTTTTTCACCAAGACATGGCGGACCACATCCCGTCCGGTAAAATCAATAAATTTAATGCCGGAGATACCTTTCAGGATATGCCTGATCTGGACCAGTCCGCTCTGTTTCTTATTCTGCAGATCGATCTGGGTAATATCGCCGACAATAACCGTTGTCGTTTCAAAGCCGATGCGGGTTAAGAACATTTTCATTTGTTCCGGATTTGTATTCTGCGCCTCATCCAGTACTATGAACGCGTCATTCAATGTCCGACCGCGCATATAGGCCAGCGGTACTATTTCGATCACGCCTTCATCCCGGAGATGATGAAATTCTTCCGCGCCCATGATCTCATAGAATGCGTCATAGAGCGGGCGCAAATATGGATCCACTTTATCATAAAGATCACCGGGTAAAAACCCAAGCTTTTCTCCCGCCTCCACTACTGGCCGGGTAAGGATTATCCGGAACACTTTTTCCGCCCGTAAAGCGGCAATGGCCATGGCTACCGCCAGGTAGGTTTTACCGGTACCGGCAGGGCCGACGCCAAAAACCATATCATACTTTTTTATAGCCTGCACATACTTTTTCTGGTTCTTGCTGCGTGGCGCGATCTTTTTCCCTTTGATCGTATAACAAATACTGTCTTCATTATCCTTACCAGGCAGAGCTGTTTTAGCCTCTGTTTTCTCTGTATAGAACCGTGAATTATCCACAATATTGCGGAATCCTTTCCGATCAACGCGATAACCGCGGCGGACCTGCTCAGCCAGTTCTTGGATCATCCGGTAGGCCTGGCTCACTTTGGCCTTCTGCCCTTTGATCATCAAGGTGTTCCCGTAAGTCACCAGGTTGACGTCAAACTCATTTTCGATCATTCGCAGGTTCTCATCCTGCGGCCCGAAAACATTGAGCATCTCTTCATTGTCCTGCAGATATACTGTCTTGGTAACCATCTTAACTCCAAATACTAAATCCTAATTTCGAAATCCTAAACAATTTCTAATTCTCTAAATCTAAAACTCTAAACATTATACTATTTTATTTTTGAACATTTGATATTGTTTAGAATTTAGATATTAGTGCTTAGAATTTATCTTAACTTTATATGCAACTCCCGTAGCTGTTTCTCTCCCACTGCGCCGGGAGCGTCGGTCAAAGGACAGACCGCCTTCTGTGTTTTGGGGAAAGCGATCACTTCCCGGATAGAAGTCTCACCCAGCATCAAAGCTACCAGGCGATCCAAACCAGGAGCTATACCGCCATGAGGCGGAGCGCCATATTCAAAGGCTTCCAGCAGGAATCCGAATTTTTCTTTGGCTTCTTCCGCGCCGATGCCCAAGGTCTTAAAGACCCGTTCCTGTATCTCTTTGCGGTGGATACGGATACTGCCAGAGGCAATTTCCGTCCCGTTCAGGACCAGATCATAGGACTGGGAACGCATCTTGCCCGGGTCAGTCTCAAAATAATCCACATCATCGTAATTAGGGGCAGTGAAAGGATGATGCTCGCTCTCCCAGCGTTTTTCCTCGTCATTATACTGGAACATGGGGAAGTCAACCACCCAGAGGAAATTGAATTCCTTCTTATTGACCAGGTTTAGTTTTTCTCCCAGGTACAAACGCAGCCGGCCCAGGCTCTCGATCACGATCTTGGGTATATCAGCTACGATCAGGATCATATCATTTTCTTTAGCTTGCATAGTTTCTTTTAGTTTGGCCAGGACTTCCGGTTTAAAGAATTTAGCGATCGGAGAATCCATCCCCTGCGCGGTAATCTTAAACCAGGCTAATCCTTTGGCCCCGAATTCATTGGCCAGCTTGGTCAGGTCATCGATTTCTTTACGGGAATAGCCGGCAATTCCGGGAGCACAGATCGCCCTGATCACACCTTTGTTTTTCGCTACTTCGGCAAACACCTTAAATTCAGTATCCTTCACTAGATCAGTGATATCCCTGATCTCCAAACCAAACCGCAGGTCAGGCTTATCACTGCCGTATTTACTTTTAGACTCGGCATAGGTCAAACGCGGAAAAGGAGTTTTCAGCTCCACATTCATCATTTTCTGGAAAATCGTGGACATCAATCCTTCCACATGGGCAAAGATATCTTCCTGGGTGACAAAAGACATTTCCATATCGATCTGGGTATGCTCCGGCTGCCGGTCAGCGCGCAGGTCCTCATCCCGGAAACACTTGGCGATCTGGAAATATTTTTCCAGACCAGCTACCATCAGCATCTGTTTGAACAGCTGCGGGGACTGCGGCAAGGCGAAAAACATGTTCGGATGTACCCGTGACGGTACCAGGTAATCCCTTGCGCCTTCCGGCGTTGATTTCGTCAGGATCGGGGTTTCTACTTCGACAAATCCCTGGTTATCAAGGTAATCCCGTATCACTTTTACGGTTTTATAGCGGAAGATCAAATTATTTTTCATTCTGGGCCGGCGCAGGTCCAGATAACGGTATTTTAGCCTGGTCTCTTCATTAACTTCAGTTTCCTCAGCAACTTCAAAAGGCAGGGTTTTGCTGGGATTGAGCACTTCTAATGTTGTGGCCGCTACTTCTATTTCACCGGTAGACAATTTAGGATTTTCCGTGCCTGCCGGACGCAGGGTTACCTGGCCGGTCACAGTTACAACAAATTCACTGCGCAGTTTCTCGGCTTCCTTAAACAAGTCAGATCCTGCTCCCTGGGGATTGAAAACCACCTGGGTCAATCCGGTTCGGTCCCGCACATCTATAAAGATCAATCCACCATGGTCACGGCGGCCATGGACCCAGCCTACCAGGGTCACGGTCTGTCCTGCGTCATTTTTCTTCAATACTCCACACGTATGCGTCCTTTTCACTGATTTTACCCTTTCTAAAATTACTTTAGTTTTAGTTCTTTTAACAGCGAGACAAGATCATTTAATTTGATCTCTTTCTGCTCTTTGGTTAGCATGTCCCGCACCATGGCCATACCTTTCTTTATTTCTTCTTCGCCGATAATAACCGTAAATTTAGCTTTAACCAGGTCAGCCTGGCGCATTTGGCTCTTCAGGCTCTTATCTTCCAGGCAGGCTTCCACTTTCAGTCCGCTCTGCCGTAAGTCACGAATAAAATTAAAAGATTCCTGTTGGGCTTGTTTTCCCAGCAGGGCAAAATAAATATCCACCCAAGTTTCCATCAGAGTACCGGCTCTTTGCTTTTTAAGCACCTCTGATACTCTTTCCACCCCGAGGGCAAAACCGACCGCCGGCATATCCGGCCCGCCCAGCTCTTTGACCAGTTTATCATAGCGGCCGCCCGCAGCTACCGCGTCCTGGGCTCCCAGGCTCTCTGACTTAATTTCAAACACTGCCTGGGTATAATAATCAAGTCCCCGGACCAGGAACTTATCAACGGTAAAAGCAATATTTTCCTTCTGTAATGCCTGCTGGATATCCTGGAAATTATCCCGGCAGGACTGGCACAGGTAATTCTGCATTGCCGGCATCCGGTTAACCACCTGGCGGCAGGTTTCTACCTTACAATCCAACACCCGTAAAGGATTCCGCACCATCCGCCGCTGGCAATCAGCGCACAGTTGAGTTGAGCTTTCCTGCAGGAATTTTTGCAGCACCTCCCGGTATCCGGGACGGCATTCGGGACAGCCCACACTATTGATATAGACTTTAATGCCAGCCAGGCCGACGCGTGAAAAAAATTCTACGCACCATAAAATGATCTCTACATCCCGCCAATAGCTGCTGGAGCCGATACTCTCAGCCCCGATCTGGTAAAACTGGCGATACCTCCCGGCCTGCGGCCGCTCATAACGGAACATTGGTCCCTGGTAATACAGCTTGGTGAGATTACCCTGAGCCAGGAGATTATTCTCTATCGCCGCCCTGACCACCCCGGCAGTACCTTCCGGGCGCAAAGTCAGGCTGCGGCCTTTTTTATCGGTAAAGGTGTACATCTCTTTTTCGACAATGTCAGTATCTTCCCCGATACTGCGGTTAAACAACCCGGATTCCTCAAAAATGGGCGTGCGAATTTCACTAAAACCATAGTCCTGCAGTAATTCGACCGCGGTTTTTTCCAGGTACTGCCAGAGCTCGATCTCCGGCGGACAGATATCTTTGGTACCTCTTATCCTGTTGTATTTCATAAAATCCCCTATTAAAAATCCTAAATTCTAATATCTAAATCCTAAACAATATCAAATTTCAAAATTCAAATATCAAAACGTTTAGTAATTTGGATTTAGTGCTTAGAATTTGTTTAGAATTTAGAGCTTAGATATTAGAATTTATTTTTACAGTCTGTATACTATATTTTCGATGCCGTTGTTGGCACTGCATTCCAAAACCTGGGTAGCCTGGTCATGCAGATCAGATAAAACCTGGCCGACCTCTCCCGGGTGCTTATCAGTAAATACTTCCAGCATAAAAATATCCCGGTAACCGATCTCTTTCAGCCCGGCCATAATACCGGCCCAGGGAACCCGGCCGTCGCCAGGCGGCAGGTGATCATCGAATTGCCCGTGGTTATCTGATAAATGCAGGCTAATGACCTTTTTATTAAAGCTTTTAAGCATGCCCAATGGATCCTGCGTCAGGTTCGCGTGCGACGTATCAAAACAGATACCCAGGTTTTCGGTATATAAGTCATCAATGATCTGGTTCAGGTCATGGGCATGGCCACCCAAGAGATGCGGCAGCAGATTTTCCACGGCCAGCCGCACATGCTTGGTTTTGCAATAACAAATTAATTCGTACAGGCTTTCCTTGCATTTATTCAAACGACGGTATTTTTCATCCTGGTTATTCAAATCAAAAGCCTGCATGCTGGGATGAACGATAGCGATCTCTCCGGATAAATAATTTAGTACATCTATGCCTTTTTTATATTCCCAGACAGCATGCACGCGGGTCCCTTCATCCAGGCTGGAAATATCCATCCCCGGCCATACCGGCAAGTGCAAGGAATGCACAAAGATGCCAAACTCTTTTAACTTGTTGCGCAGGTTATAAGAATGGATCTTTTGCTGCCAGATCTCCAATCCTTCTTTTAAAAAGAAATTAGAGTTATTAACGGTAATAGAACTGGGCGTACCCCATTCAATAGTATCCAGGCAGATCTCGATCACTTCAAAGCCGGCATCCTTGATCACTGGCAAATACGGAATCACATCATGGTCATGAAAAAATCCCGTCGAAAGACCTAGTTGCACATGATCTCCTTACAGCTTGTAGTGAGATAAATTGAAACCGCACCAGGGTTTGACGCAGTAATTCTTTTCCTGGTGGGAAATACAATTAAGGTCCTGTTCATTATCCAGGTGATCCGCGATCAGGCCGGCAAACAGGCGCACGTAAAACTGGGCCCGCGTACAAGCATCGTATTTGGACCAGAAATTACCCCAGCGATAGTCCCGTTCATATTTCGAGCGGATCAGGCCGGCGATATGTTTGGGATGCCAGTTCATTTTGGTCAAGACCCGGACGATCAGCTGGATATTGGTTGGTTTCAGCAAATTATTATTCGGGTAACGTAACGCGTGCGCGGCGCAGGCCGGCAAAATATCAATATTAAAATAGTCGTAACTGCGCGGCCATTCTTCCGGCGGATGCGAATACTCCTGGTCATAATAACGGTGGAACTTATATAACTGTGAATGTTTATAACTATTGATCAGTTTAGTCAACGACTGCGTCACATCCGGGATACTCGTTTGTACCTGCGCGGCATAAGCAGCAGCTTTGCTAAAATTCTGGCGTAATTCCAGTAATTCTTTCAGGCTGAGATCGATCCGCGGCAAAGTGATCTGTATCGGGGTCGCGTCAGCCACTAATTCGGTAAATTTCTGTTTCTGGACCTTATGTTTCTGGTATAAGCTGAAAGCGCAGCGCACATCCCTGATATTCATCGGGTCGCCATACATGGACAAGTCGAGGTTAATGGCTTCGCGCCCTTCCCCACCCTTGCCTACCGCAGTATCGGTACAGACCACCGGTATTTGCGTATGCAGCCGCACTTCCTTGATCACCAAATGCGATATATACTCCAGGATGCGGCCCATGCCGTCATGCGCCAGGTTAAAACGCAATGCTTCCAGGTTAGCCACGGACAAGTCGCGCGTCGACGCCAGGTTATCGCTTAGTTTGCCAATTTTTTCCAGGGCCTTGTTGGTTTTAGATTCCCTTTTGATCTGAAAAGCAAAATGATACCCCTGTCCGGTCATAATAACGAGGGGATAAATATCCAGCCGCTGGAAAACTTTCAGGATAGCTTTGTGTACCACTTCCATTTTGGTGAAAACTTCCTCCGGCTGGAGGTACACTTTACCGGGAAAATCCATATTAAAATATTCAATATCCAGGACACCCACCGTATAGTTCATATCACTTACGGAACGGAAGATATCCAGTCCTTTACCCAGGATCCAGTCAAATTTGTCCTTGGAGGTGGAAATAAAGTTGCGCGCATGGATATCTTCTTCCTGCAACGCAGTGCCGTAACCTACGAGATACTGGGCGGAAAAACCGTCGGGATCATGGTCCTCTCCCCCGCAATACTCGGCGATCCGCTTACGTACATGGACATTACGGTAGAACTCTTTATCTGGCATTTATTAGTCCTGAAACTCCTCTGCTTTTAATTAAGTTATTATAGCTTTATTACTGTTTTTTTGCAATAAAAAAAACCCCTTTTTGCCGTAGGGCAAAAAGAGGCTGAGAAAACTCGCGGAATAGTGACTATTTTTACTTTATTTCCATTACTTTTTGGTAAGCATTCTCAGTATTGATGGCAAACTGTTTCAGATTGAATTTTTCTTCAATATGACGATGCGCCTTATCACCCATACGCTTGCACATGCTTTTATCAACTAACAAGTCATAGATCCTTTGGGCCATGGCTTCATGATCGCCCGGGTCCACCAGGTACCCATTTTCCATATCTTTGATCAGCTCCGGGATACACCCGACTTTAGTAGCCACGAGCGGCTTACCGCAGGCCATCCATTCCATCACTACCCGGGAGATCGCTTCGCTACCCACTGAAGCCACTACCCCGATATCGCAGGTATTCATGAACCTGACCACATCTTCAGTACGTCCCAGGTAAGAAATATCATCCTGCAAACCAAGACTATACACTGTCTCAGATAATCTTTTCCATTTAACATTTTCTTCTTTGCCTACGATCAGGAATTTTGCCTTAGGATATATATCCTTGACCATTTTAGCCGCTTGCACGAACGTACTGTGTCCTTTAACCGGATCCAGCCGACCGACGATGCCAATAACAGATGTGTTCGGATCAAGTTTTAATGCGTTTTTCATATTTTCATCAGCATACTGCGGTTTATATACAGCTGTATCCAGGCCCTGGTATACAGTGATAAATTTATAATCCGGCAGTCCCAGACTCTTAATACATGCGGTGCGAATAAATTCCGCTGCGCAGATTATTAAATTACTTTTTTCGTATAAGTGTTTATTAGCTACATTGGCAGCGGGATTGCGAACATCACCGCGAGTACGGACAATGGGAATATGGCTAAATGTGGTGCGCAGGGAGAAATAGGCCCAGAAATGGCTTTGGCCGCCGTGCGCGTTGACCAGTTCAATTTTTTCCTTTGTCATGGCCATTTTCAGGTTAAAAACATTTACGTCCGTGAAATTAACCGGCAATATTTGCAGTCCCATCTTTTTAGCCTGGGTGAGCGGCGGTTTATTTGGCCAGCCACCGACGACCACCTTATGCCCCCGGTCAGCGAGAGCTTTCGACACGGTCAAGGCATAATTGGTAATACCGCTATCCCAAGGTTCATCGATCAACTGCAAAATATTCATGTATTCTCCATTCTATTTTCTAATACTTAATATCGATTTTACCGGGGTCCTGTTTCCGTGTATCAGGTAACTGTCACTATTTGTTCGCTCCGGTGTCGGTTTCCATGTCCGCTCACGCGGACCTGCGCCAAAGGTCATTTGACAACTCGGTGCCTCACAACTCGCCCACAGGGCTCAAACATGTCTCGGCATCCAGCAACCAAGAGATACCCTCGTTGTCTGCAAGCTGCTTTGGGCTGAAATCGACAAGCTCGCTCAAAATAATGACCAGTTCCCTGATCTATGCATTTAATAATAGGCGAGCGCGGCCGCTGATTGTCATGGAGAAAACCTTCGGAAGCTTGAGTTGGCATGGACGCTTCATCCCCGTTCTGTGGGGAACTCAAGCGAGATAGAGAGCGATTTCCGCGCCGGGGAAATCGACTCGTTTTTCGGAATGACTCAGCGTGACAGCGAGCCGATCTACCATTTTATTCTTCCAGACGCCTTTTCACCGCATCATAAACATCAGAAACCGATATCAACTTCATGCAGGCAAAATTCCTCTTCGGGCAACGCATGCCCCCATGCTTCCCGCACGGACGACAAGGCAGATCTTTTTCTACGACGATATCTTTAGCGCTGTACGGATAAAATCCCAGGGACTGGGTAGTCGGCCCAAAAATCGCCACCACCGGCACACCTAACGCTACCGCTATATGCATCGCGCCAGAATCATTAGTGACCAACAAATTAAATCGTTTCATCAACGCAATCATTTGCGGTATGGTACTCCTGCCAGCCAGGTTAATGGCTGTTTCATGCATTTCGTGAGCCATTTTATCCGCTACCGGGACATCAGCCGGACCGCCAATGATGATGATCATAGCATTAAGTTCCTGCGCTAAACGGTCTGCCAGAGCGGCATATTTTTCCGTGGCATAGCGTTTGGTTGGCCAAACACTGCCGGGATTTATGCCTATAACCAGATCCGCTGCTTTGATCTCATATTCGTTACAAAGTTCTAAAGCCTGGTTGATAGCTTTCTTGCCAGGGTCTATAAAGATCGTGGATTTCCTGTCCTTTATTCCCAGTGGTTTAAGCAGGTCAAGATTCCGTTCGATCTCATGGATCTTTTGGCTTTGCCGGTAAGGTACCTTATCAGTATAGAGAATTCTCCCGGCAGCAGAAGCAAATCCAATCCTGACCGGGATCCGAGCCAGAAAACACAGCAAGACACTTTTAAAAGAACGATGCGGTAATAACGCCACGTTGAAATGACGTGCTTTAATTTTTAACACCAGGGAACGGAAAGCCAGCCAGGACCTATCTTTACCTTTTTTATCATAGACGATGATCTCGTCTATATCCGGATTATTCTCCAGTACCTCCTTTACACTGGGAATAACCATCACGCTCAGATAAGCATCAGGAAAAGCTTTCTTGGTCGCCATGATCAGCGGGATCGTCAAGACGACATCTCCCAAAAATGCCGTCTGTATTATTAAAATTCTTTTAATATTTTCCATCAAACACACCTTATGATTTTCTGCCATCTGCCGTCTACTAACTGCCGTCTGCTTTTAACTGCTCCTGCACTGATTCAAATACTTCTTGTGCTGAAAGTCCGGCCAGGCAGAGCCGGTCCCCTCTTTTACATTCATTGGTACCATGCAAACTGCAAGGGCGGCAGGGTAATTCCTTAAACAATACAATATCCCTGGTTCGCGGGCGGATGAACCCGAATTCCGGCACAGTGGGCCCGAGCAGAACCAATACCGGGACATCCAGAGCCTGAGCAATATGCAGCGCTCCGGAATCACCGGTTACCACTACCCGGCACTGTTTGATCAGCGCGCATAACTGGCGCAGGTCAGTCTTCCCGGCCAGGTTTATGACCGTATCCCTGATATCGCCCGTTTCTTTTAATAATTTACTGATAAAAAGCTGGTCGGCAGAATCCCCGAACAACAGCAACTTTAATTTTTTACCTTGGCAGAGGTTGATAAATTCCAGCCAATTTGGTAACGGCCATTTTTTTGTTTCCCATTTAGCGCTTGGATTCAACCCGATGACCAGGTCATCCGGCACAATACCATACTGTTCCAGTGAAGCCTGGGCTAACCTGATCTCTTTTTCCGTAAGAAATATTTTAGTATCAGGGTGCCCGGGCAATGATCCTAAAAATCCCAGGGTATCTAAATAACGCTGGACCACGCTTTTTCGCAACGCCGGATTATCCTGTTTAAAATGGAGGAGCGCGTAACGATTTAAAGATTGTTTATCATAATGGATAACTTTTGTGCCTGAAGCCAACCCTAAGATATGGCTGCGCAAATTGCTATGCAGGTCTATTATCAGGTCATATTTGTTTTTCCTGACATGACTTATCAGGTTGGCCAGGTTTTCCTGCTGTTCTAAGGTGAGGATCTCATCAATATTCGGATTATTAGCAAAAATATCCTGGTATTGGCTTTTGGTCAGGACAGCTATTTTTGCGCCTGGCAAGGCCTGGCGCAGAGCGGCAAATACCGGCGTAGTCAGGACCACGTCCCCCAGGGAACTAAACCGCACCACTAGAATATTTTTATATACTGGGTTCATAATACCAAAAGCCTTTCCATGGCCGCTATGTTCTTATCCAAGGCTCCTTTTTTAGCGATCAAGCTTTCCCTGGCCCTGTCGCCCAGGAGCCGGGCAGCTTCCGGATGAGTTAATAAAAATTCAACTTTTTCCGTTAACTCAGCCGGGGTTTTTACCTGGATCACCGCGTTGCGCTGTAATAAATAGGCAGTGATCTCCTTAAAATTGCGCATGTCCGGACCGCATACAATTGGCTTGGCCAGGGCAGCTGGTTCTAATAAATTTTGTCCGCCAAAATTAGCCAGGCTCCCGCCGATAAACACAACATCAGCTATGCTGTAAGCGCGCAGCAGTTCTCCCATCCTGTCGATCAGCAGGCAATCATAGACTGGATTAGCGGATATCTGTGAATATAAAGCAAACTGAATATTATTATCGCGTAACAGCTTTCTGATCTCATTAATACGTTCCAGGTGCCGCGGTGCCAGCACTAGTTTTAAATTAGGTACTTTTTTCCGTATATCCAGGAATGCTTTTAAGAGCAGGCTCTCTTCACCGTTACGGGTACTGCCGGCGACCCAGACCAGATCCCCGGGCCCAAACAAATATTCGCCGCGGATAGCGGCAGCCGGAGCAGTTGGCGTGATCTCAAAATCATATTTAATATTATCAGTAATACTGATCAACTGTTCCTGCATTCCCAACGCTATAAATCGTTCCCGATCCTCACTGGTCTGAACACAAGCATGATCCAAACTACGCACTATATTTCCGAATAACATCTTAAATTTCCAATAAGTCGGATAGCTCCGGTCAGACAACCGGCCATTAAGCAGGATTATTTTAACTCCCTTTTTCCTGGCCGTAGTAATGAGATTAGGCCATAATTCAGTTTCTATGATTCCCAGTAAAACCGGGTTAAGCCTGTTAATAGACCTGGTTACGATGAAAGGCAGGTCCAAGGGAGCAAAAATAACTTCAGCCATTCCAGACAGGCTGGTTTGAGCTTGTTTGAAACCAGTCGGGGTGATGACGGAAACAATAATTGGACAGGCCTTCTTACGCTCCTGCAGTTTTTTCACCAGGGCCGCGGCGATTTTCACTTCACCAACGCTGGCAGCATGAAGCCAAACCACTGGTTTTGATTGTACCGGTAGATCAAACCCCAAGCGCTGCCAGAATCCCGTCCGCCAGGCACCTGAGAACAGGAGTTTTAGCAACCAGTAAGGAGAACTGATAAGAACTGCTATAAGGAGTACAGTATTATATAGCCAGATCATACTAATTTATCCGTTTCATCGGTCAGAAGATTCAGCGCTGCTTGCAGTTCTTTCTTCTTCTCTTCCAGATCGTCTGTTTTCCGGACATATACCGGATTACCATTGGCTACGATAATAGAATTAAAAGGATACGGGACAACAAAATTATCCCAGTTATTCAGTATTTTTTTGCGGCGGGCGCTGAACGTCAGCGGCACAATAGGCAGGCCTGTTTTCTGGGCGATATACAAAACCCCGGGTTGGATTTCCCGGTATGGTCCTTTGGGCCCGTCAGGAGTAAAAGCTAATACATCACCGGCAGCCGCCGCGTGCACCAATTCAACCAGGGCCCGCATACCACCGCGCGTAGATGAACCCCGGACCGCCTTAAAACCGAATAACCTGGTAATATCGGTAATAAGTTGGCCATCCCGGCTCTGGCTGATCAAAATATTAATTTTACGGAAACGGTGGGAATAGACGAGGAATAACTGCCGGCCGTGCCAGAAAGCGTAAATAAAATTTTGCCCTTCTTTTTTAAACTTTTCGATGATCCCGTTATTGATCACAGTAACGTGGCTGGTAAGACCGACAAACCAAATTGCTATATATCCAATAAGAGCGATAAGCTTATTGATCAAAATAAACTCCTGACTACTTTAATCCCTAAACTGTATCTCGTGCAACTTTTTATATAAACTGCAACGGTTCAGCAGTTCCTGGTGCTTGCCGATATCCACTATTCTGCCTTTTTCCAGCACGACGATCTTGTCCGCTTTACGAATAGTGGAAAGCCGGTGCGCGATAATAAACGTCGTGCGCTTGATCATTAACTTATCCAGGGCCTCCTGCACGATCTGTTCACTCTCGCTGTCCAGGGCGCTGGTAGCTTCATCCAGGATCAGGATCCGGGGATCTTTTAATATCGCCCGGGCCATGGCAATGCGTTGCCGCTCCCCGCCGCTCAGGTTGATCCCGCGATCACGGATCATAGTTTCATATCCCTGTTCCAGAGAGGAGATAAAATTGTGCGCATTTGCCGCTTTAGCCGCCTTGATCACTTCCTGCTCCGTGGCCTGGGGATTGCCATAGGCGATGTTATTCCTGACTGTATCGCTGAAGAGGATGGTTTCCTGGGTGACAATACCGATCTGGTTTCTTAATGAAGATAACGTCACCCCCTTCAGGTCATACCCATCCATAGTAATGGCTCCAGCCGTCGGATCATAGAAACGGGGTATTAAATTAACCAGAGTGGTCTTGCCGCTGCCGCTAGGGCCGACAATAGCTATGATCTCCCCGGTTTTCACTTTTAAATCAATATCGCCCAGCACCGGCCCGGCATCATAAGCAAACCCTACTTTCTCAAACACAATATCTTTTTGCAGTGACGGCAAGGGAACAGCATTCGGCGCTTCCATCACTGTCGGTTCAGTTTCCAATACCTTAAATATACGTTCGCTGGCGGCTATGGTTTGCTGCAGTACGGCATTGGTATTGGAAAAATTACGGATCGGAGTATATGTAGACAACGCTGCTCCCACAAAAGAAAAAAATGCTCCAGCTGTCCAAGAACCGCGGATCACTTCCAACCCGCCATACCAGACAAATATCGTGGAACCCAGCACTCCGATAAATTCCATCAGCGGCGGCGACAGGGCGATCACCCGCATTGACCGCATAGTGAGATCAAAGAAATTGCGGTTCTCTCTTTCGAACCGGACGATCTCCCGGTCCTGGGCGCAAAAAGCCTTAACGATCTTGATGCCGGAAATTGTTTCCAGGAGTATGGAGTATATATCCGCGGTCTTCTGCTGGGATTCAGTAGATACCCGGCGCAGCTTCTTGCCAAATATCACCAAGACATAGATCATAAAAGGACTGAAAACTAAAGTATAGGTAGCAAAGCGCCAGTGTAAGTAAAACATTAAAGCGATCAGGCCGATAATGGTCAAACCATCCTTGACAAAACTGACCAGGCCGCTAGAAACGGCATTCTGGATGATCCCGACATCATTGGTAATGCGGGAAATAATGGACCCGGTCCTTTTGTTTTCAAAATAATCCAGGGAAAGCCTTTGGTGGTAGTGTTTATACAGGTCATTGCGCAGGTCCAGGACAATTTTCTGACCGATATACGACATCAGATACCCTTGCCCATATGAACATATCCCTTTCAAGAGAAAGATCAAAGGCAAACTAAGGGAGATCATTAACAGCATCTGCACATTCTTTTCGATGAAAATACGGTCGATCACATATTTCAGGATCCACATGGAGGCCGTAGTAAACAGGGCTACGCCGATCATGAACACTATCGCCCACAGCAACCGGTTATAGTAAGGCTTGACGTATGGCCAGAGTTTTTTGAAGATCTTTTTATTATCCATGGATTATTTTCACAATCTCCTGAGCCGCCCGACCAGAGGCACCGGGCGATCCTAGTTTATTTCTTATTTGCAGCAATTTTTGCGTAATGTCTTTTAACTCCGCCGGGTTATTTAAATATTTCTCGGTCTGCGCCGCGATACTGGCAGGTTCCACGGCATTCTGGATAAACTCCGGGACTACTTTTTGGCCGCTGACTATATTGGCTAAACCGATATACGGGATCTTAACCAGGCGCTTAGCCATCTGGTAGCTTAAGGCATTCACCTTGTACATGATCAGCATCGGGATCCCCAAATAAGCCATTTCCAGGGTAGCTGTCCCGCTGGCAACATAGGCCAGGGTCAGCTGCCGCCTGACCTGGTATGTTTCGTCATCTATTACTTTAACCGCCAGGCCGGAAGCCTGGATAATATTTTCCAGCAAAGCCAAATCTATGGACAAGGAACGCAATAAGACCAGTTCAACATCAGGCTGGGAGGCCAGCACTTTACCGGCAGCGGCCAGCATCACCGGCAGTAAATGTTCTACTTCCTGGCGCCTGCTGCCAGGCAATAATCCGATCAATTTCTTATTGCGGTCAAGATTGAACTGTGTATAAATGTCTGTCTTTGTTGCTGCGGGAATATGTTCCAGCAGCGGATGCCCCACCCAGGTAACCGGCACGCCGGCCTGGGCGTATATTTTTTCTTCAAAAGGAAAGACCACGAGTACTTTAGCGGCAAATTCTTTGATCTCCTTGATCCGCCCCGGCCACCAGGCCCAGATCTGCGGCGCGATATAATATACCACGGGGATATTAAGAGAATGAGCCAGTTTGCCAACCTTAAAATTAAAACCAGGATAATCTATCAGCACAACCACATCCGGTTTTTCTGTACGGAGATACTGCTCTGTGGTTTTCAATAACCGTTTGATCAAAACAAGGTTCTTGATGACCTCAAAAAAGCCGATTACCGCATGGTCAGCCAGGTTATAAAGCAGCTTCATCCCGGCAGCTTGCATTCTCTGCCCGCCAAAACCGACGATGGATGCGGTAGGCTGCAATTTTCTTAACTCTTTTACCAGATTCGCGCCATGGATATCCCCGCTGGCTTCCCCGGCTACGATAAATATTTTCATAAAATACCTTAAAGGTTAAATTCTAAATCCTAATATCTAAATTCTAAACAATTTCTAAGTACCAAATTTTAATGTTTAAAACGTTTTGCTATTTGTATTTTGAACATTTGATATTGTTTAGGATTTCGGATTTAGTGCTTCGAATTTGCTTTATATGTTATTTGATTTTGCGCATTATTTCTAGTGCAATTTCCAGGGCATCGCGGCCGTGCTCACCGGTTACCTGGGGCTTCCTGCCTTCCCGGACACAGCTGACAAAATTTTTCAACTCTTCAGCTAAAGGCTCCAGTTTGACCAACCGCGGATAGACTACTTTTATATCCTTCAGACTGGTGACTTCCTCTTTCTTTTTTGAGTAAACCTTTAAACCAGGTTTGGCATAATCAAGGGAAAGGTACGAATCTTTTTGGAAAATACGGATCTTGCGGAATTTCTTTAAGGATACCCGGCTGGCGGAAATATTAGCTACGCAACCATGGGCAAAGCGGATCCTGGCATTGGCGATATCTTCAAACTGGCTTAATACTTTAGCCCCGACTGCATCTATGGACACGATCCTGTCTTGTACCAGGTACAGCAC
>JAQUQP010000024.1 GCA_028716025.1 bacterium
ACCGTTCCCTGGCCAAATGGATCAAATTTAATCCTACTGAGTTTGTTTTGCCTCCCAAAACCAGCAGGATTGTCAGGTATTACATCATTCCTCAAGGAAAGCTGAAGGAGCGTGAGTACTGGTGCGCTATTCAGTTCGTTCCGTTAAAAGGACAGAAAATTACTTCTAAGGATAAAGAGGGGCGGGACTTGAAGCTGGAAGTCCTGAGCGTTATCCTGGTCCCTATATATGGCCTGGTGGATGGTACCAAATTTTCCGGAGAACTCACCACCCTGGAAGCTAAACAGGATAAAGATAAACTACAAATGCTATTCAAAGTAAAAAATTCTAATGAAGGTGTTTTACGTCTGTCAGGTACCTGCCAAATACTGGATAGCGAAGGCAAAATAGTCAAAGAGGTACCAGTCAAAAATGTGGCTGTTTTCCCAAAGATAGAACGATCGAACTCAGTATATATTGACGAAAAACTGGCTCCGGGTAAATATACGGTAAAACTCATTTTGCGTAATAAGGAAGAAAAAATATCCCTGGCCAGGGAAACAAGTTTTATTTATGAACAGAAATAAAACCGCCCTTATAACCATAATGTTAGTTTTTTTTTATATTATTTCACGATAACTACCCTATCTGCTGCTGAACCGCCCTCATATCCGCCGGCACCGTCTTGGGATTTCCCATCACAAAAAAATGTCCAGCAAACCTATGTTGTTGGTTTCCAGCTCCTGGGTAAAAAACGCACCCAGCGGATCTATGTGGCTGATTTTGATATGGTCATGACTAAAGAGGATCATCGTTTGGTGCCGCTCTTCCGTTTATTACGCTTATTAATGGCTGCGGGACAGCGACAGGATAAGTATCTGGTCTTTCGGGTGGAAGCCGGTCCTGAAGCCAAGCTGGATATTACGGCTAATACCTTACAGATAAATGGACAGACCCTGCCCATAGAGATCAAGGTCGGCAACTCTGATGTTACCGGACAGGGTGAAATGTATGTTTCCGAAAGCATCCTCAAGGAAGCTTTCGGATTTAACTTTACCTGGAGTGAGCAGAATTACGAATATATAGCCACGACTGATAAAAACCTGGAGTTGTTTAAGCGGATCAAAACCCAAAGCCCTTCCTTGCTTTCCACCGAAGTGCAGGCTCTATATTCCCCTCTTCCGGAAACCGAATCACCGGCCTATCCCGGGCAGCATAAACCATTACTTTCATTTATTCAGGCCCAATTCAGGGGGGATAGCCAGTTGCACCGGCTGCGTTCCGATCACCATGTAGAAACGACGGTCCGCCCGGCTCTTACGTTATGGGGAAATATCCTAGCCGGCTCTTACCGCCTCAAACTGAGCCAGAATATTGATTATCCCGATGCCAAGGTCCCCGGATTTTTCAGCTGGGTGGATGAAGGCGTCTGGACTTCCAAGTCGGAAAATATGGTCACCAGGATCGGCGATACGAATTTCGGTTTAAGTGATCTGGTCGCTCCGGGTGTAAACGTTTTCGGCGGCAGTGTTAAATATATTTCTTCCCAAAAAGAAAAAGGAGCGTTAAAAGACCGTTATCTGAGCCGTCGCACGGCCGAGTTCCTGAGTGAAGGTACTTTTGAAGGGATCGCCCAGCTTGGCGCTACTGTCGAACTATGGGTAAATAACCGTCTTATCCAGACTAAACTGGTGGAAGAACCGGTACTGGCTAAGCCAGGTTTTGGCGTATACCGTTTCGAAAGTGTTGGCTTGTTGGAAAAAACCTCCAATGAGATCAAGATCGTGGTCAAGCGCACGGACGGAGTAGTAGAAGAGTTTTATCGCCAGGTATTGGGAACCAGCGCTTTATTGCCGGAAAAGCAGTGGGCTATTTTAAGCGGAGCCGGTACCAGGCGCCAAAAAAATGTGGTTGATAATAGTACTAATACTGAAGGCAGTTTTTACGGGCTGCAATTGAATTATGGTCTGTCCAGTAATGTAACCCTGGGTTTGACTGCGGCGGGACAAAATAGATATGCTTTTATCATGGATGACGCCGGTGTTTTTTTCCGGGCCCCGGCTAGCTATCATTTTGGCCAGCAAGCCAGTATCAAATTACTGGACCAGTTGTTGATGAGGGGCGAGGCAGCGGCTAGTACAAATACCAAAACAAAAACCAGTGCCGGGGCGTATAAAGCTGGATTGGAATACTATTGGAAAAGCTTAAAACTGGAAACACAATGGTTCTCTTATGAGCCAAAATATTCCAATGGCGTGACCAGTATTAGTGACCGCCGGGGCACCCTGGTTTCCGCCAATTGGCGAGTATTTAAAAATTGGTTCATGAACGGTATGGGACTGCGTATCTACAATAATCTTGACCGTAGCTTACCCGCCACTCAATCTGAAAATATTGCCAGCGCCGGCGTGGGTATCCCCAATCTTATCCCTAAGACGGTTCTGCGCTTGCGCACTTATTATACTGATCGTGATGACGGTGCGGGTACCGTTGGGAGCAGTATTACGCGGACCCATATGACTGAATTGGAAAGCCAGCTAACCAAGTCATTAAACCTGGAAGCCAGGTATGTTTTTGGCGATAAAGCGGAATTTCTGGCTCCGGAAAGCTTAACTACGAACTTATCCATTGCTGGGATCAACCAGTATTTTTCTTATGGTGCCCGATATAAGGTGAATTATCGCTTATCCCCGCGTAATTCTTTCTCTGCTGCCTATTGGAAAACAGACACGCAGAAACAGGGGGAATTTTCACATGACCATAAATACTATAACCGTGAAGGGAAAAATATTTGGGATTCGCGAGTCGATTTTGGGAAGATCTACACCACTGGTAAATATTACAGTCGCGGATACCTTGAATTCAAGCTGGATGAAGTTGGCTATAACCGCCTGGGTTTGAAAGCCGGCAGCAATGATAACGGCCGGGAATATTATTATGGTTTATATCTTTCCTTGAATGGATTGTTCAGCGTCACTGATTACAGGTTTAAGCGGGTGAGCCGCAGCGGTATTGCTCCTGACCAGGGCGGTATTGAGGGGAAAGTCTATCTTGACCTGAATGGCAATGGGCATTGGGATAAAGGAGAGCCTAACCTCCCGCATATAAACATCAAGGTGAATAACCGCGACTATGGCGAATCTGACGGTAATGGCTATTTCTTTGTGCCACGTGACCAGCGCCAGGAATTTGTAACGGTCAGTCTGGATGAAAATTCCCTGCCGGCTACCTACACCCCGACTCAGGGACAGCAGAAGGTATATTGGCAGGAAGGTGTTTTTTCCAAGGCAGCCTTAGGCGTATGCGTCACCAATGCTATCTCGGGAACCGTCAAGATCGGGACATATAGCGGCGGTGAAAAGGGAGTGCCAGGAGTACGTGTCCTGCTGATGAGCGAAGACCAGAAAACAACGATCAGGGATTCTATCACTGCCGATGACGGGAGTTTTTATATCGGCGAGCTTAAGCCGGGGAACTACAAGCTGGACGTAGATTTAAACTATATTCCGCCATCATATCAGCCGATTGAATTACCCAGGAAAGTCAGTGTCGTTTCCGGTCCTGATCCGGTCGAACTCAAGGATTGCAATATCCATTTGATCATCAAGAAATAGCCTTGACACCTGTTCTTGTATATGATATTTATACTTTATAATAAGATAGCAAAGAAGCTATCAGGACTATGCTGTCCACCAATATTAAAGGTGGATTTTTTTATGCCCCCAAGCAAAGAAATAATAACGTTTAAGAAGCAAATAGCCGCGCTTTCTAAGATTACCCAGGCAGTGTCGAGTAATTTACTGCTGGAAGATGTCTTGCGCCTGATCGTCATGGTCATGGCTGAAGTGATGGATTCGAAAATATGCTCCCTGCTGCTGGTAGATGAAAAGAAAAAAGAACTGGTGGTCCGGGCGACCCAGTCTATTAGCCATGATTATAACCAAAAACCGAACCTGAAGATCGGCGAAGGTATCTCCGGCCGGGTAGTGGAAGAAAGAAAGCCGATCTCTGTACTGGATGTCAAAAGGGATCCCCGGTATAAGAATACCGATATTGCCATCAAAGAAGGATTATGCTCACTATTGAGCGTCCCCTTGGAAGTACGGGGAAATATTATCGGAGTGCTGAACTGCTATACCCAGGCTATCCATAATTTTACCGAGACTGAGATCGCTATCGTGTCTACCGTAGCTGCTGAGGCAGCAATGGTGATAGATCAACACGGCCTATTGGCAATATCCCGGTCAATCCAGGAAGAACTGGAAACCCGCAAGCTGGTGGAGAGAGCCAAGGATATGTTGTCCAGGGACGCGAACATCAGCGGGGAAGAAGCTTACCGCCGGATGCAAAAACAAAGCATGAATGCCCGCAAAAGCATGCGGGAAATAGCTGAAGCCGTTATCCTCTCCAAATCCATCAAAAGATAATATTGACACTAATAATTTTTTGTGATATAAATTAACCAATAAATTACCGGCACAATGGCGTGCCAAATGTTTTGTACAGGACAAGGGAGTCCGGGACAAAAGACCAGTTTTTTTATGGTCTTTTTTTTGTTTTATACGCAAGTATTTTTGCAAAGGAGCAAAAGATGTCTAAAAAAGTCGAAGAATTTATGAAGTTGGTAACAACTAAAAATCCCAATGAACCAGAGTTCCTCCAGGCAGTACAAGAAGTAGCTGAATCCGTAATGCCTTTCATCGAAAAAAATCCCAAGTACCAAAAGCATAAGATCCTCGAAAGAATGGTCGAACCGGAAAGAACCATCATTTTCCGCGTTCCCTGGCTGGATGATAAAGGCGAGATCCAGATCAATCGCGGGTACCGCATCGAAATGAACAGCGCGATCGGTCCATACAAGGGCGGACTGCGTTTGCATCCCAGCGTGACCTTCAGTATTTTAAAATTTCTAGCTTTTGAGCAGGTATTCAAAAACAGCCTGACCACGTTGCCCATGGGTGGCGGCAAAGGCGGTTCTGATTTTGACCCCAAAGGAAAATCAGATAATGAAGTAATGAGATTCTGCCAGAGCTTCATGACTGAATTGCAGAGACATATCGGCCCGGATACTGATGTGCCGGCTGGAGATATAGGTGTAGGTGGACGTGAAATTGGTTTTATGTTTGGACAATATAAAAGATTGCGCAATGAGTTTACCGGCGTGTTGACCGGTAAAGGCCTCAACTGGGGCGGCAGCCTGATCAGGCCGGAAGCGACTGGCTACGGCTCGACGTATTTTGCCCAGGAAATGCTCAAGACCCGCGGCGAATCAATGGAAGGCAAAGTTGTGGCGGTGAGCGGTTCTGGTAACGTGGCTCAGTATACCGTGGAAAAAGTGAATGAATTAGGCGGCAAGTGCGTTACCTTGTCTGATTCTGACGGCTATATTTATGATACTGATGGGATCGATGCCCAAAAGCTAGCTTTTGTTATGGAATTAAAGAATGTAAAACGTGGCCGGATCAAAGAATATGCTGCCAAGTTTGGCTGCAAGTATGTGCAAGGAAAACGGCCCTGGGATGTGAAATGCGATGTAGCTTTCCCTTCAGCTACTCAGAATGAGATTAATGAAGCAGATGCCAAGAAACTGGTAAAGAACGGCTGTATCTGCGTATCAGAAGGCGCTAACATGCCATCTACCCCGGAAGCGGTCAAGGTATTCCTGCAGGCTAAGATCCTCTATGGCCCTGGCAAGGCTGCCAATGCCGGTGGTGTTGCTACCAGCGGTTTGGAAATGTCCCAGAACAGCGAGAGGTTGTCCTGGACCAGGGAACAAGTTGATGAAATGCTGCATAATATCATGATTAATATTCATAAATCGTGCGTCAAGTATGGTAAGGAGGGCGACTTTGTGAATTACGTAAAAGGCGCTAATATTGCCGGTTTTGTAAAAGTAGCTGATGCTATGATCGATCAGGGATTAGTATAAAGCGCCCTGGATAGTAAAATAGGAACAGGCTGGTCACTTTCAGTGTCCAGCCTGTTTTTTTTATTAAGTTTCAGTCTTGACTTATGGCCTGGAGAGAGACTATAATACGGTAAATGAGAAATACAGCGCCTTGAGTGGCGGGAAGGATAATAAGGTGAAAAAAACCTTAAGTACGGTGATCGTGTTCCTGGTCTTTTTAGGTATAGCGAATCTCCCTGGCTTGGTTTATGCTGTGGAAGTGGATAATGCTGCAATTTATTATAGTAAAGCTTTTGACCTGCAAAAGTATAATGAGAGCGCTGGATTAAGAGAGCGGATTCAGAAAGTGGTTCGCAAAGGCTGGCAGGGAAAAGATCTTGAACTGGAACAATTCATCATTGAAAATGAACCGGCGTTAAACGAAGTAGTGGAGGGATTAAAGCTGGATAAATGCGATTTTGATTTTGGCCGGCGCTATTCCTATTTGATCGAAAAGAAAACCCCTCCTCTGGCCAAAGTTATGCGTCTCTCGAACTTGTTCCTCTTGCACGGTCGGTATCTTGAGGGGCAGGACAAGCCCCGAACCGCCTTGACCAACTATTTTAATTCACTGCAGGTAGCCCAACAGCTGGCTCTGGACGTGGCTACTATTTCCAAGTTATCCGCGTTGCAGATAGAAGAACGGACCACGCCGATCATCCGTGATTTTATCAATAAGCGGGCGAATAAAAAAGATACGGAAGAAATTGCGGATTACCTGAAGGGCTATATAAAAGATCATTTTACTATGCGCAAAGTAGTGAATGATGAAAAAGCCCTGTTCCTCTCCAGTGTTAAGACGATCACTGATAAACTGGTCCCGGATTCAGCTTTTAAAAAAGAATTCGTGAAAGAAGCCAATGCCCTGGCTGATAAATATTACAATTTAATAGCCGATGCTACCGACCCGGGCAATCAGGACCTATTCGCGGTTGTCGAGAGAGAAATAAACGGCTTGCGCCAGGAATTAAAAGAAGTTAACCGGCAGTATCTTGACCGGATCATTAAGAGTGAGGAAAAAGATTTGAACCAGGTTAAGGCCGTCCAAGTAGTTAAGTATTTACTGGTGATCGGTTTGCCTGACCTGCAAAAGACAGCCGCCTATTATCATGAACGGATCTTTGACCTGAAGGCTTTGCAGGAAACAGCGGAAAAGAAAAAAGAGTCTTTAGATACAGTAAAGGCGGACACTATGACTAAAACCAGTGAAGGGAAAGAAGCGACTGCTACGAAGAAGTAGGAGGGAAAAATGAACAAAGTTATCTTTTGTTTTTTTATACTGGTGAGCGGTATCATAACATCATATCCAGCGCTAGCTGACCCCTGGAAAGTGACTATCGAAGATAGTTTGATGATCAACCAGAACTCATACAGCAATAACTGGGCTGGTAGTGAAACCGGGTCCCTTTCCTGGACCGCCAATTCCAATACCCTGGCGGAAAAACAAATGACCTCTAAATTGAACAGCCGGAATACAGTGAAACTTTCTTATGGCTTGACCTATAACCAGGATAAAGTTACGAATAAATGGGGCGCACCGGTCAAGTCAACTGACCTGATCGATGCTGAATCCGTGCTGCGGTTTACTTTGGGCAAGATAGTGGATCCTTTCACCGCTTTTCGTTTTGAATCACAATTCTTGGATACGTCAGATATGGCTAAAACGCGCTATATTAATCCGACTACTTTTACGGAAAGCGCCGGTATAGCCAAGATACTTATCAAACAAGATAAGAAAGAATGGCTTACCCGGTTGGGTTTAGCCTTGAAACAAAAAACAGATCGTAGCCATCTTGATCCAAATACCTTGGAACGCAAGGATAAGACTGAAAGCAGCGGCGGCATCCAATTTGTCAGTAATTTTACTTCTCCCTATTCTGAAAACAAGATAACCTATTCCAATAATCTGACCCTTTATCAGGCTCTGGTTAACTCTGTGGCGGAAAGCCTGAAGGGACAACCTAATGAGAATTATTGGAAAACGGTTGATGTGAACTGGGAGCATATACTTTCAGTCAATATCAGCAAATATGTTATGGTTAATTTTTATGCCCAATTACTCTATGATAAAGAGATCGCTTTAGGCGGACGGTTTAAAGAAAACCTGGCCCTGGGAGTGACCTATAAATTATCTTACTAAAATAGTCCAGCCCCCCATCAAGAAGCAGCAGGCAGGCGTGACTTTGATCGAATTATTGATCGTAGCTGTTTTGATCAGCCTGTTGCTCAGCGCGTCATTGCCATATTTCCGGAATGTTACCTTGGAAGGTCAAAAAACCAAAGTAAAAACCAATCTTGATACCCTGCGTAAAGCCATTGAGGCGTATGCTGCTGCGCCCCGTACTAACGGAATGAGTAAATTTCCCGATGCTACTGATCTTGGCAACCAAGGAAACTATACCGGCCCGCGCGCTGAAGGCACCGGTTGGCAAACCACTCATCTGATGGTACAGTATACCAGCCCGGCGGCGAATCCGCTTGGTACTACCGGACCGATCATGGCTCCCACGGAACTTCTTGATCCTTTCTGTCCAGCCGGGACCAGTCTTGAATATGGCTATTATGTCAATACCCGCGGATATTATATCATCTGGTCCAATGGCCTTAACCGGGTCAATATAAACTGTACGGTTAGTCTAGCTGGCGTAATTAATGCTCCCGGCTCCGCGATCTATGTCACTAACGCCCAATAAATAGTAGTGGTTTTCGGAGGTGAAATACTATGTCTATGATAAAGGAATTCAGAGATTTCGCGGTCAAAGGCAATGTGGTAGATATGGCGGTGGGTATCATCGTTGGCGCCTCGTTCGGCACCATAGTCAGTTCATTGGTGGCGGATGTGCTTATGCCGCCTATAGGATTATTATTGGGCCGGGTGGATTTTTCTAACTTATTTTTTGTGCTCAAAGAAAGTCTTACCGTTCCAGGGCCCTATAATTCAGTCGCCGCGGCTAAAGCTGCCGGCGCAGTCACGATCAATTATGGTTTATTCGTGAACCAGATCATTAGCTTTATCATTGTGTCTTTTGCCGTGTTTATTTTGGTTTACAATATTAACAGGCTTAGAAAACAGCCCGCGGCAACGCCGGCAGTGCCAATCACCAAAGAATGTCCATTCTGCATGTCTATTATTCCGATCAAAGCAATCCGTTGCCCTCATTGCACTTCGGAATTGAAATAAGTAATTTTCCTTAGGAACAGGTGAACAAAATGTTAAAGTGGTTCTTTAAATTACTGGCTATCCCGCTGGGACTGGGTTTGGTCTTTCTCCTCCTGATGGGGAACCCGCAGCCGGAGTTTGAACCTGACTGGCTCCGCTTATTCCGTGTCTCTGTGAACGGGGAGTGTCTGGGACAGATAGGGCATGGCATATGGCACCCTCACTTACTGTTCTCCGGGGCTAATAACGCGGAAGCCACTTTGCCTTTACCCGGTGATAAAATTGTCCCTGAGGCCAATATCCAATTGACACGGGCGGTCACAATTAATGCCCCGGCCAGGAATATTTGGCCCTGGCTGATACAGATGGGATATGGACGAGGCGGATGGTATGCCTGGTCACCTTTAGGCGAGGATAGGGAATATGGCCCGAAAATTGAAAGCGCTAAGAAAATCAAACCTGAATACCAGCAGTTAAAAATTGGCGATATTTTACTCGTTGGCCCAGACAGCAATAAGAAAAAAGGAGCTTGGACTGTTAAAATGTACTACCAGGACCGGGCCTTGATAATGTATTCTGCGGAACCTGTTGTTTCCAGTTGGTCTTTTATCCTGGAACCGATTGATAAGAACAGTACTCGCCTGGTGCTGCGGACCAGGACCAATATAAGCAATTATTGCCTTACTCTCAGTGATACGGTCAGGCAACGGTCAATGTTGGATGGTATTAAAGAACGCGCGGAACAGGTTATTAAGACTAAAACAGTCCCTAGCGAAGAGAATGAGGAATAAATATTCAAAGGAGTGAAAAATGCAGATCTTCAGGTTGTTGGGAATTTATACCATTATCCCGGCCACAATTTTTTTAACCATTAGTTATCTGGTGATGTTGACTTTGGGCAAAGTGGAGACTAAGGGATTGAGGATTTTAGGTAATTTTGTGGTATTTCTGCTCTGGGTTTGCGCTCTGGTAATATTTTTATCCGGAGTTTACGCTATGGTTACCGGACGTCATCCGATGGTGATGATCATTCACCAGGCGATCAAAAATCCCATGTAAGGTACAGGAAAAATAATGAGATTAAAACAAAATGCGGGATTTACCCTGGTTGAATTGTTGATCGTGATCGTCATCCTGGGGATCCTGGCTGCGGTAGTTATTGCCAGGTTTGGCGGGGCTACCAGGGAAACCAGGGAAGCGAGCCTGAAGGGTAATTTAAAAACAATCCGGTCTTCGCTAGAAGCATATAAGGCTAATTCCCGGAGCAATAGCTATCCTACTGTTCTTGATGACCTGTGGGATGGCACTGCTATGGATGTGGATAGTAAAACTTTCCTGGAAAGGATTCCCATTGATCCGTTTTTCCGGAAAAAATCAGTTTACCAGGTAACTGCCGCTTTACCTATTGATCCTTCGGACTCAGTTGCGACACGGGATTCCAAGATCTCCGGAGGCGGCGGCTGGGCTTTTGATTCCCGTGTTGGCCGGGTCTGCGCCAATTATCATTCGACTATTGATATCTCGATCATCGGCAGCGCTCCGGAAGATACCAGCTGGGGAGAACGGTATAATATTTGGTAGAAAGCAATATAATATTGAAAGGAGTCATTAATATGCGTAAGATATTTTTTCTCATCTTGATGATAGTCGTGACAGCCGGGTGTGTCTCGAGCGGAAAATACAAAATAAAATCGGATGAAGCTGTCAAATATCAAGCCCAATCCCAAGATCTGGACAGTAAAGTGTCCAGACTGGAAATTGAAATCGCCACCCTGGGGAAAAAGATAGCCGAGCTGGAAGCCTATAATAAGAACCTGAATGATGCGCTTAGCGCCACTAAGAATAAGAAAGACCAAATGATCAGTGACCTGACCCAGGAAAAACAAACTCTCCAGGAAAAGATCAACGCTTTGAATAAAGAAAAAGAAGATTCTATCTCCAGCCTGAAAAAAACTTATGACAACCTGATGCAGAATATGCAATCAGAGATCAAAAGCGGGGAGATACAGATCACCCAGCTTAAAGATAAGCTGACCGTGAACATGGTTGACCGTATCCTGTTCAATTCCGGCGAAGCCGAGATTAATAAACAGGGGCAGGATACCCTGGAAAAAGTAGGGGCCATCCTGAAAAGTATCAAGGATAAACAATTCCGCATAGAAGGACATACGGATAATAAGCCCATCAGCCGGGAATTACAGGCTAAATACGAAACTAACTGGGAACTTTCCGCAGCCAGAGCCACCCACGTTGCCCGCTATTTGATCGAAAAAACAGGGCTAGACCCAAAACTCGTAGCTATCACTGGTTACGCTGATACCCGTCCGGTAGCGGATAATGCCACTCCGGAAGGCCGCGCCAAGAACCGGCGGATCGAAATAGTCCTGGTCCCGCTGGACGCAGTCACTGTCGCTCCTATTGCCGCGCCTGCGCCGGAACCCGGGAAATAGAGATGACCAGTCCCATAGTAGCCGGGGTCAGGGCGGAGCTTAAAAAACAGGCCGATAAAAAGACCAGGGAAAGCGCGAAAAGATTTTTTAAAGAAGAAATTAAGTTTTATGGGGTTAAATCAGCCCTGGTGAAGAAGATCACCGGGGCTTTTTCCCAACAAGCAAAAAACCTGGATAAAAAACAAATATTTGCCTTGTGTGAAGAATTGTTCGCTTCAGATTACAGCGAAGAAGCATTTATTGCCGCGGAATGGGCCTTCCGGCTGGAAAAGAAATATGTGCCGGAAGATTTCCCGTTATTTGACCGGTGGATCAAAAAATACATAAATAACTGGGCCAAGTGCGATACATTTTGTAACCATACGGTCGGCGCTTTAATAGAAAAGTATCCAGCTTTGCTGCCGGAATTAAAAAAGTGGGCCAAGTCTGATAACCGTTGGGTCAGGCGGGCTGCCGCTGTGACCCTGATCCTGCCAGCCAGGAGAGGGAAGTTCCTCAAAGAGGTATTTGAGATCGCGGATATCCTGCTCGAGGACCAGGATGACCTGGTCCAAAAAGGATACGGATGGTTGCTCAAAGAAGCCAGCCGGCAGCACCAGCAGGAAGTTTTCGCTTACCTGATGAAATATAAAAAAATCATTCCCCGGACTGCCTTCAGATATGCCTTGGAAAAAATGTCCCCCCGATTAAAAAACCAGGCTATGGCGAAATAAGGAGCACAGAAATTAATAATTGCAGAAAGCATGGCCGCGCACCATATACTGTCGCCGTGATCCATGGCGGTCCCGGTGCTGCCGGAGAAATGACCCTGGTAGCGCAAATACTGGCTCATAACCGTGGGATACTGGAACCACTGCAAACAGCTGAGTCGATCAATGGCCAGGTGGAAGAATTAAAAACTGCCCTGGAAGAATACGGGAAACTGCCTGTTACATTGGTTGGCTTTTCCTGGGGGGCCTGGCTAAGTTTGATCCTGGCTGCCCAATATCCAGCCCTGGTCAATAAGCTTATTCTGATCGGCAGCGGGCCTTTTACTGAAGCAGGTGCTTTGCCAATACAAGCTACCAGGTTGGCCCGCCTAAGCGCGCAAGAGCAAGAAGAAATTAAAAGACTGGAAGCACGCTTAGCTGATCCGGCGGAGAAAAATATTAATGCTGTTTTTGCGCGGTTTGGGGAAATCTTCTCTAAAGCTGACAGTTTTGATCCCTGGCCAGAGGCTCCAGGCGGAGTAATGTTAAATGGCGGCATTTATAATAAGGTATGGCCGGAAGCCGCTGCCTTGAGGAAAAGTGGTCAACTACTGGCCTTGGCTCAACAGGTTACTTGTCCGGTGGTAGCGCTGCATGGCGATCATGACCCGCATCCGGCTGAAGGCGTGAAAAAACCGCTTGCTGGTGTCCTCAAGGATTTCAAGTTTCATTTGCTTGAGCACTGCGGCCACAAACCCTGGCAGGAAAAACAGGCCCGGGATAAATTCTTTGTTATTCTTCGGGACGAATTAATATGAGTAGAAAAGGAGCGTATATGTCTCAGAAAATATTGGTCATTTCCAGCAGCCCTGTAAAAAATGGTAATACTGCCACTCTCGTTAGCTGGGTTACTGCGGGAGCCAGGGCTAAAGGCGCCCAGGTTGAAATTATCAACACGGCTTTTCTTAAATATAAAGTTAATGGCTGCATTTCCTGCCGCAGGTGCCAGAAAACCGCTGTTTACGAATGCGTGATCAGTGATGACGCCAAACCTGTCCTGGCCAAAATGAATGAAGCTGATGTGATCGTTATGGCTACCCCGCTGTATTTTTACGGTCCGAGCTCCCAACTCAAGCTGGTCATGGACCGGATGTTCTCTCTTTTCAAATGGGATAATAAAAATGATACCATGACCACCCGCTTGACCGGCAAGACCTTAGCCCTGGTAGCCAGCGCGTATGAAGATATCGGCTTAAAAGACCTGGAGAGGCCTTTTGCCATTACGGCTGATTATGCAGGCATGAAATTCAAATCATTACTGGTCCCCAATGCCGGGGAATCAGGTGAAGTTAAGAAAATACCAGGTATCAGGGCCAAAGCGATCGCTTTTGGCAAGAAACTCAGTTAAAAATCGTCACTATCACTATAGTTTTTGGAGGAAATGTGAAAAAGGCAATTTTAACTCTGCTTATACTCGGGCTTCTCTGCACAGAGCTGGCAGCGGAAGAAAAGATCTCCATTGACACTATCCTCACTAAGACTATTGCTTCTTATGAAAAGCTGAACGACTATACCTGTATCTTGAATAAACGGGAGCTTATTAAAGGCAAAATCCTGGAACAGAAGAATATTATGGTCAAATTTAAAAAACCTCTGTGTATCTACCTTAAATGGACCGAAGGGGCAGATAAAGGAAATGAAGCCATTTATGTGCAAGGAAAATATAAGAATGAACTGCAGGTCCATATGGGTGGGTTCCTGAATGTCTATAACTTCAGTCTCGATCCCAAAGGCAGTATAGCCATGAAGAACAACCGCCATGCTATTACTGAAGCATATATTGGACAGATCAGCTATCTTATTAAAAACAATTATGATTTGTATAAAAAATCACGCGAAGGCAGTATTACTTATGAAGGTATCCAGGAATTGGATGGGGAGAAAACAATGCTTTTTAAGGCTATCTTCCCTGAAGGCAAAGGATATTATGCTCATCGGATGATGATCAATATTGATGCCAAAACATACCTGCCAATCAGAACCGAGATCTATGGCTGGCAGAATGAGTTCCTGGAAATGTATTATTATTCAAATATAAAAATAAATACCGGCCTGACTGATAAGGATTTTGATATAGATAATCCAGAGTATCATTTCTAAGAGATTTCTTTTCCATTGTTCTTCCGCATTATCCCCCTAAACACTAATTATTATTTCCCGTCGGCAATTACCTTAAATCCCTTCAAATTACTGTGTTATACCTCAGTACAATTGACTCTACTTTGACTTCCGCCTATACAACCATACCTGGTAAAACGATACAATGTTAGAATAGTAAAATTGTATTCATATACTATGGGATGGTTATTTTATTTAATGAAACTTTTTTAGGTTTACCATGGTCTAAATTATGAGAAAGCAAACCAAGGGAAGGGGGAAGTAGTTATGAAAAAGTTATTAGCCGTAATAATTGTCGGTATTTTTGTATTAGGCAGTGGGTTGGCAGTAGCTAAAGAAGCACCCGTTGATAATCCAGGCGTACCAGACCAGAAAATGGGACAGCAGAGAGAAGATTGGCAGGCGAAGCGGCTGGAGCGTTTATCCAAGGAACTCAATTTGACAGCGGAACAGAAAGAAAAAGTAGCCGGCATCTTTAAAGAGAGTGATGCCAAAATTAAAGCGGTAATGGAGAAGGCAAAAGAAGATTTGAACACTATCCGCGATACTGGCGGAAAGCAAATTATGGCGATATTAACTCCGGAACAGGCAAGAAAGTTTGATGAAATGAATGCCGAGAGGCAAAAGAAAATGAGCGGAGAAAGAAGTAAGGACATGATGAAAATGGAAGAAAGACCCCGGCATGAAAAGTAAATAAAGCATAAACGAAAAATATGTATAAAATCACCTCCGCGAAAACCCTGTCTGATTGTGGCCAGGCTGGTGAATACTGCGGAGGTGTTTTTTTACGAAAAAAGTCAATAAAAAGTAGATTTTGCCAATTTAACTATTTCCTTAATATAAGTAAAATAAGAGCAACAAAAATAATTTAAGGAGGATAGTATGAAACAGGCAAGAATATTTTTGATGACGCTCACGATCATGGCCATAGCAATTTGCAGCGTTTCCAATGTTCAAGCTATGGATAATATGGTGGATATGAGTATGTCTTCATCCGCCTCAGGGATGAGCCTGCAGTTGGCTATGAGAAAACTTTGGGAAGACCACATAGTTTATACCAGGAACTATATTATTAGCGCGTTAGCCGATCTTAAGGATGTCGGGGCCGTGGCCCAGAGACTACTGAAAAACCAGGATGAGATAGGAGAGGCGATAAAACCATACTATGGGGCTGACGCGGGAAATAAGCTGGCGATGTTACTGCGGGACCATATTATGATCGCCACTGAGGTGGTGAAAGCGGCAAAAGAGGGAAATAACAAAGCCTTAGATATGGCGAATAAAAAATGGATGATGAATGGGAACGATATTGCCGATTTCCTGAGCAGCGCTAATCCCGCCTGGTCCAAAGAGGAAATGAGGGGCATGCTGCAAACGCATTTGGCCCTGACCACCGGTGAAGTAGTTTCCCGGCTCAATAAGTATTGGGCCGCGGACATAGATAATTATGATAAAGGACATGTCCACATGTTAATGTTCGCGGATATGTTAACTAACGGGATCATCAAACAATTCCCGGGAAAATTTAAATAAAATAAGCCACGTTTACATATGATCCCAAAAGCTTTCCTTAGAGGACGCTTTGAACATCTGCCTAATGGCCAGTGTCACGTCTAATCTCTAAAGAAAGCTTTTGGGCTATTAAGAAAACAATAAATAGCAGGAGGCAAGAGTATGAAAAATCCGGTTGTGCACTTTGAAATACCAGCAGACGATGTGGAACGGGCCAAAAAGTTCTATAAAGAAACTTTTGGCTGGGGATTTAATGAGTATAAGATGCCTGGAGAAGATTCTTATTGGATGATCCAGACAGTCGAAGTAGACAAGAACATGATGCCGAAAGAGGCTGGGGCTATCAATGGCGGCATGATGAAGCGCCAAATGCCGGAACAACGTTTTATGAATTACATCCAGGTGGACTCTATTGATGAAATGTTGAAAACAGTTACTGCCAATGGCGGGACATTGATCCTTCCGAAACAGGAAATTGATAAAGATATGGGCTGGCTCGCCGCTTTCAAAGATACCGAAGGCAATGTCTTGGGCCTGATCGAAATGACCAAAGCACAAAAAGACAGGAACAAAAAGAAAAAATAAGCCAGGATAATGGAGGATCGAATATGCACGCGTTATGGTCCGGGATGGTTTCGTTCGGGCTGGTCAATATACCGGTAAATATCCAGACTGCGGTGAAACCTGATACTTTGTCGATGAATTACCTCAGGAAAGACGACCTTTGCCCGATACAGTACAAAAAGGTATGCCGCAAGACCGGGGAAGAAGTGCCTTTCAATGATATTGTGCGCGGGTACCAGTACAAAAAAGACGATTACGTTATCCTTAAAGAAGAGGATTTCCAGA
>JAQUQP010000025.1 GCA_028716025.1 bacterium
CAGCATTTGCTCGGCGACATTAATTGGCACGCCGAATTGCTGCAGGATATCTGCCTGCATACCCATTACTTCATAGAAATTAGCATATGCTTTCCCGGCCGGGTGATGTGAAATTACCAGGTCAATTTTTTCGCCTTTAGCCCGCAACCGGTCGGCTAGCAATAACTCTGCTACATCAATATCTACCCCCAGCATAATGTTTTTAACTTCAGTCCGGGGATCACCATACAAGATCCTGGTATCGGCATAAGGATTATTTAACCGGTCACGGTCAAAATTATCTTTAGCCTGGCCATCTATTTTCTGGTATTTTTGCCTGATTTTTTCCAGTCCTGCGTCAACTGTTTTTTGACCGCGGGGATCCTGTTTAATTCCAGCTTTCACCAGGAAATCATAGAATTCTTGCAGGCGCATTGCTAGGCTCCATTATTAATAAGATTTTCTTTCTCTCCGACGGCGTTTCCGGTCTGCTTCTTTTTGTTTTTTGCGCCGCCTGACGCCGGGGCTTTCATAGTATTCCCGCTTCTTGATCTCGGTCATTACCCCGTCTTTTTCACACTCTTTTTTAAATCTTTTCAAGGCCTCATCAATAGTCTCGTGATCCCTAATTTTTACTCCAGTCACTCTAATCAACCCTCCTTAGTGTCGCCAAATTTAATTTATCCACAGCATACGACTTGACAAGAATTTAAATATACCACAAACCCCTATAAGTTTCAAGGTATTTTTTGATTATTTATGACTGGTTCATTAACCTTTTCTTATTAACCGCCAAGTTTCCAAAATCCTTTGGTTCCCCCGCCTGATTTACTGTTTATTTGGTCATATTCCCGTAAGAGTTGTTTTTCTTTTTCACTTAAATTCTTGGGTACATCCACAATGACTTTTACCAACAGGTCTCCCCTACCTTTACTCGAAAGATACGGAACTCCTTTTTGCCTTAATTTAAAGATCGTATGTCCTTGGGTCCCAGCCGGCACTTTCATCGTGACATTGCCTTCCAACGTGGCTACTGATATTTCCGCGCCTAAAGCTGCCTGGACAAAAGAAACATGTTTTTCCGCGACCAGGTCATTTCCTTCGCGTTCAAAATTGGGATCATTCTTGACATGGATCATGACATACAGGTCACCGCTTGGACCGCCTCGTTCTCCGGCTTCTCCTTCACCGCGTACCCTGAGGCTTGAGCCTTCATCCACTCCAGCGGGAATTTTTACTTTGATCGTACTGGTCTTCGCCTCTTTGCCGGTCCCGCGGCAATCGCTGCAGGGAGCTTCAATTATGGTACCCTCGCCCTGGCATTTTGGACAAGTTTGGACCATACTGAAAAATCCCTGGCTCATGCGCATTTTGCCTGCCCCTTTGCATGTGGGACAGGTTTTTTTACTAGAACCAGGCTTGGCCCCGGTTCCGCCGCAACTGGCGCAAGCTTCATGCCGCGGCACTTTAAGCGTTAATTCTGTACCGAACACAGCGTCACGGAATTCCAGGCTGGCATTATATTGCAGATCAGATCCCCGGGACGCGCCGCCACGGCGGCCGGAACGACCGGGACGCTGTTGTCCGAAGACACCTTCTAAAATGTCCCCGAAAATATCGCCTATATCGCCCTGCGCGCCACCGCCGCCACCAAAGCCTGAAAAATCAAATCCGCCAAAACCAGGGCCGGCTCCGGGACCTCCGGCGCCAACCCCTGCATGGCCATACTGGTCGTACAATTGTTTTTTCTTAGAGTCGCTTAAGACTTCATAGGCTTCATTGATCTCTTTGAATTTCTCTTCTGCTTCCTTATTGCCCTGGTTCTTATCCGGATGATACTTCAAGGCTAATTGCCGGTAAGCATCCTTGATCTCCCTTTCATTAGCCGACCGGGAGACGCCTAAAATTTCATAGTAATCTCTTTTGCCATTAGCCAATGAGCAGCTCCTTTATTTTATTTATTCTTCTTATCGTCATCCACTATTTCAGCGTCTACTACTTTGTCTTCTGAATTTCCCGGACTTTGTTGTTGCTCTCCTGGTCCTCCGGCAGGCTGTTCTCCTGCCCCGGCAGCGCCTGGCTGCCCTTTATTGGCATTAGCCTGCTTATAAACTTCTTCGGCTAATTTATGGCTGGCAGTCATCAATTTCTCTTTGGTCTGTTTGATCTTTTCAATATCAGTGCCTTTCAGCGCTTCCTTAGCGTCAGCCAAAGCCTGGTCTATTTTCAGCCGTTCTTCCTGGCTGACTTTGTCACCTTGCTCGCGCAGGGTTTTTTCCACTGAATACACTAAAGTATCTGCTTCATTCTTTACTTCGATCTCTTCTTTGCGTTTCTTGTCTTCATCAGCAAACTGCTCAGCTTGTTTCACCATTTTATCTATATCTTCTTTAGATAATTTATTAGGAGCAGTGATCTTGATGGACTGTTCTTTACCCGTGCCCAGGTCCTTGGCCAGCACATGCAGGATACCATTGGCATCGATATCAAACGTCACTTCAATTTGCGGCAAGCCGCGCGGCGCCGGGGGAATTCCCACTAATTCAAAACGTCCCAGCGTGACATTATCCTTAGCCATTTGCCGCTCACCTTGCAGGACATGGATATCCACGGCTGGCTGGTTATCGGCGGCAGTGCTGAAAACCTGGCTTTTCTTCACCGGGATCGTAGTGTTACGCTCGATCAATTTGGTGAAAACAGCGCCTAAGGTTTCGATACCCAGTGATAACGGGGTAACGTCCAGCAGCAAAATATCCTTTACTTCACCGCCGAGCACTCCACCCTGGATCGCTGCGCCCATGGCTACGCATTCCATCGGATCAACACCGCGTTCCACTTTTTTACCGACATAATCTTCCACGAATTTCTGTACGATCGGCATACGGGTCGGCCCGCCAACCAGGATCACCCTGGCTATATCATTGGGAGTCAGTTTCGCGTCGTTGAGCGCCAGTTCTATGGAATGTTTGCACTTCTGCACGATCGGCTGTACAATATTGTCCAGCGTGCTGCGCGTCAACTTCATGGTCAAATGTTTTGGCCCGGTGCTGTCAGCAGTAATAAACGGCAGGTTAATGTCAGTTTCCATGACATTGGAAAGTTCGATCTTCGCTTTTTCCGCCGCTTCTTTCAACCGCTGTACCGCCATATTGTCATTACGCAGGTCGATCCCTACATTCTTCTTAAATTCATTGGCAATATAATCGATCAAGGAATTATCCATATCAGTCCCGCCCAGCTGGGTATCTCCGGATGTGGAAATTACCTCAAATACGCCTTTGCCAAAGTCCATAATGGTCACGTCCAGGGTGCCGCCACCCAGGTCGAATACCAATATTTTCTCTTCCTTGCCTTTTTTGTCCACTCCATAAGCCAGGCAAGCCGCGGTCGGTTCATTGATAATACGGATCACGTCCAAACCGGCAATAGTGCCGGCATCCTTGGTCGCTTGCCGTTGGTTGTCATTAAAATAAGCCGGTACCGTGATCACTGCCTTTTCTACCTTGTCCCCTAAAAACGCTTCAGCATCGCGTTTGATCTTTTGCAGAATGAACGCGGATATCTGCTGGGGAGTATATTCCTTGCCAAAGACCTTATATTTGTGGTCTGTGCCCATTTTACGTTTGGCAGCGTAAATAGTGCCGTCTGGATTGGATACCAGCTGCCTTTTAGCCGGTTCGCCAACCAGCAGATCGTTATCTTTGGTAAAAGCTACGTATGATGGGAAAGCCTTCCCCCCAATACTGGTCCCTTCCGCGCTGGGAATGATCGTCGCCTTACCTCCTTCCAATACAGCTGCCGCTGAATTGGATGTTCCTAAGTCAATACCAATTATCTTACTCATAAAATCCTCCTTCTCCTTTATTGTTTTTTATATGTTTAAAGTTACTCTTGCTTGTTTTTCTTTTTGGCCACTTTTACCAGTGACGGCCGGATCACTTTACCTTTAAAACTATACCCTTTTTGGATCTCTTCCAGGATATCATCATCCTCATGATCAGCGCTTTCTTCCTGGCTGACCACATGATGCAAACTGGGATCTAACTTCTCTTCTTGTGTTTTGATCTGCTCAACCCCTTCCTGTTTTAAAAATTGCTTAAATTCCTTTTCGATCATCACCAACCCTTCTAAGATCGTTTTGTGATTATCATGTTCACGCGCGGCTTTCAAGGCCCGATCCACGTTATCGATGAACGGCAGCATTTTCAAAAGCACGTCTTCCTGGCCGAATTTCACCAGGTCCAGCTTTTCTTTTTCCACTCTCCGGCGGTAATTCTCAAATTCCGCTTTCAGGCGCAGAAGCTGGTCATAGTATTCCGTAGCCTTTTTCTTTTGTTCTGATAATGATTCCTGCAGCAATGCCTGCTCGTTAAGTTTTTGCTCCAAAGCCAGCTGGTCCAGGCTTTTTTCTTCATTATTTTTTTCTTGGTTCACGCTTAGGCTCCTTTGTCGTCTTGCTTAAGGTTTTATTTATCAGTTTGGAAAAGTAGTTCACCAGGGCGATCATTTTTGAGTATTCCATCCGCTTTGGCCCGATTATGCCTAATGCTCCCAGGGTCTTATCCCCGGCCCGGTAGGTGGAGGTAACAATGCTGCATTCCTGCAGTTCCTTACATGGTGTTTCTTCCCCGATTATGACCTTGATCCCCTCATGGCTCACTTTTTCTTCCAACAATTCGCACAGCATCTTTTTCTCATCTATTACCTTAAAAATATTGCGGACTTTGTCATAATCGGCAAAATCAGGCTGGCTGAGAATATTGCTGGTGCCTTCAAGATATAATTCCCCTTCTTCATCCAGCGCAAAGGCCTGTTGCACCAGTTTCTCCATAATGCTGATATACTTGACCTGCTTGCTTTTCTCCTGCTGCAACCGCTTGAATATTTCCGTGCCTATATCATTAACGCTGATGCCATAGACATTTTTGTTAAGCATCCGGTTGATGGACAAGAGTTCAGTGGAATTAACATCCTGGTCAACATCAATGATCTTATGCCGGATCAACCCCGCGTCAGTAACTAGTACAGCCAATACCCGGTCCCGGTCCAGTTTGACCAGTTCCAAACGCTTCAAGTGATCAGCTGCCGGACTCGGGGTTAGTACAAAACCGGTATAATGGGAGAGCATTGACAGCATCTTGCTGGTCTCTTGCATTACCGAATCCAAAGCCCCGCGCTGTGATTCATATTCTCTTTCTATCCGTTGCTCCTCTTCCTGGGTCAGTTGCTGCAACTGCATCAGGCTGTCAACATAAAAACGATATCCCTTATCAGTCGGCACCCGGCCGCTGGAAGTATGCGGATGGGTCAGGTAGCCTTCTTTCTCCAGGGCAGCCAGGATATTCCGTACCGTAGCCGGGCTCACTTCCAGCTTATTCTTTTCAATGATTGTCTCAGAGCCCACTGGTTTACCGGTACGAATAAAATGGTGAATGACTATCTGTAACACTTTCTGTTTGCGCTCTTCTAAAGATATCCTGGTCATACATACCCTTCAAAACAAAATTAGGGATTAAAAACAAATTAGCACTCTAATATCTAGAGTGCTAATATTATCATAACTATAAAAACCTGTCAAGAGAAAAAAATCACCGTCTAATCTTCATATTTATCCAGTTTAATTGACAGCCGCACATTATCGCTGGTTTTCTGTTTTCCGCGATTATTGGCATACTTCTCGGATCTTTCCGCCTCTATCGGCGAAGGTGGACGTACGATCCTGTCTTTATCCCACCAAGGCCTCTGCGCAACTATGGGCCGGACCGGTTTGTTCTTATCCCACCAGGGATTGGCTACTGTTTCTTCGCGAACCGGGCGTTCTTTATCCCACCAAGGCAAAGATTGCCGTTCTTCACGGGTAATCTGATGGGTTTGCACAGCAAAAGCTGTGTTTGCCCATAGCAACATGCTCAATAATAGGATAGTTACGTACTTCATAGCTTGTCTCCTGCCTTAATACCCTTACCTTATATATAAATACCATAAAAATGGGTATTTTTCAAGTGTTTCCTGAAGCCCTAAAACTAAAAGTTGCCCCTCTAGGAGCAAGGCAACTCAATGGACAAATACAATATAATGGCTAATTTTTACTATACAAAACGCTGGAATACCTGATTGGCGATCATGAGCCCGTGATCAGTCAGTTTCACCATGCCTTCTTCTTCCTTTAGTAATCCCTGATTGGACAAAATCTTGATAGTAGGACCATAAAGCTGGTCAATATTTGTCTTAAATCTTTTTTGCAGGTCATCCATCTTAAAACCATCAAGTAATCTTAAATTCAGCATGATGGTCTCACCGATGATCTTGTTCAATTTCAAAGCTTCCTTTTCACTAGTGGCATAATCATTGCCAAATACTTTTTCTATATATTGGGGTATTTCCTTCACATTAGTATAGCGCACCCGGCCCATATAAGAGGTGGCTCCGGCCCCCAACCCTACGTATTCTTCATTTCGCCAGTAAATCTGGTTATGCCGGCAACGTTTGCCTGGCTTAGCAAAATTGGATATTTCATAATGCTCATAACCATTGGCTTTCAGTAGTTTAACCGCGTTCTCATACATCTCTGCTTCTAATTCTTCATCTATCTTTTTTATTCTTCCCGCCTTGAGATCCTGGCCAAAAGGAGTTCCCTCTTCAATGGTCAGGGAATACAGGGAAATATGTTCCGGATCCACTTCTAGCACTCCGGCTAAGGTGTCCTGCCACTCTTCCCCGGTCTGCCAAGGCAGGCCATATATCAGATCGACGTTAATATTGGTAAATCCAGCCTGCCGGGCGTATTGAAAAGTACTGATAAAATCTTCTACCGTATGTATACGTCCCAGTTTTTTTAGTGATTCATTATTAAAGGTCTGTAATCCGATACTTAGCCGATTGACCCCGTTCATCTTGATAACTTTCAACTTCTCCAAAGTACAACTGCCGGGATTGGTTTCCATAGTTATCTCGGCCCGGTCAGCGACATAAAAGTTACGCCGGATCGAATCAAACAACCTGGTAATATCATTAATTGCCAATAAACTGGGCGTTCCCCCACCTATATATATGGTATCCACTACTGAAACATGGACCTTATACATGAACAATTCCTGCGTCAAAGCAGAAAGATACTTAGGCAGAAGATGGTTCATACCCGCGTAAGAGTTAAAATCGCAATAATTACATTTCTGCTGGCAAAAAGGAAAATGAAGATATAAGCCTACACCCATAGTAAATCCTCGTTAGACGGTTGTCGGTTAGGAAGCCCGATTAAGTAGTTGTTTTTTATAAGAATGCCATAAGAACTACGAGTATGCAACTACTTTTTCGCGGTATCTTCCGGCTTGGTTTCCTTGAACATCTCAGCTATAGCTGCCACGCTTCCCAGGGATTTCACAGACTCGATCGGCAAGAACACTTTAGTGGCTTTGCCGTCAGCTATTTTCGCTAAAGCTTCAAGGTATTTTACCGCCAGCAAGTCACTGGTAGGTTTCCCGCTATGGATAGCGCCAAACACAGTCTGAATGGCCGCTCCTTCGCCTTCGGCGATGAGTACCTGGGCTTGTTTTTTACCTTCCGCCGATAATATATTAGATGTTTTTTCACCTTCAGCTTTAAGAATGGCGGCCTGCTTAAAGCCTTCGGCTTCCAGGATCGCTGCCCGTTTGTCGCGCTCTGCTTTCATCTGGCGGCTCATAGCGTCAGTAATATCACGAGGCGGTTCAATTCTTTGTATTTCTACCCGGGTTACTTTTACTCCCCAGGCATCAGTAGCATCATCCAGCATCTGGCGCAGTTGGACATTGATCTTTTCGCGGCTGGTCAGGGTCTGGTCCAGCTCCAGGTTACCTATTTCGTTACGCAGATTGGTTTGAGCCAGTTTCAACGCGGCATATTGGAAATTAGCTACATTGTAGGCTACTTTAAATGGATCTGTTACTTTAAAATAGATCACCGCATCTACGGTCACGCCCACGTTATCTTTGGTAATCACTTCCTGCGGAGGAACGTCTATTACTTGTTCGCGCATATCTACCTTACGGACCGTATCAATGAACGGCATAATAAAATTTAATCCAGGGTCTAGTAAACGACTGAACTTGCCTAACCTTTCAACCAGACCTTTTTCAAAGGGCCGGATCCGCCACAACGCATTGACACTAAATATTAAAGCCAACAAAGCTACTACAAACAGTACAAATCCCATACATTACCCCCTCTTTTTCTAAATACAATTTTAAGTTATAAGTTTTAGTTTTGAGTTTAGGTAAAAAGCTTTTCACCAAAATTCAAAACTCAACGCTCAAAACTGCTCTTAATTACTCTTTTTTACGTACAAATGTGTTCCTTCTACTTTAAGTACTTCGATAATTTCCCCTTGTTCGATCTTTTCATCTGCTTCCGCACGCCAGTCTTCACGATCCACCATTACCCGGCCTTCATTTTTTTCCGGGTCAATGGTTACCGTAACTTTACCTTTTTTACCAATGAAAGCATCGATATGCGCCAAGCGGGCGGATTTTCCGGCAAATTTTTCCGCCAAAGGACGGGAAGCGATGACCCCGATGATGGAAACAACAATAAAAATTCCCCAAGACAGCCAGATATTACCAAAAAGCTTGAAAGCCAGGCTCGCGCAGAGAGCGCCAATGCCAAAACAAGCGAACACAAAAATAGTCGGGGTAGCGATCTCAATGATAAAGAACGCAACCGCTACAATGATCCAGACCATAACGGGATTATTCCAATCCATAATTACTCTCCTTCTACCGAATTATTCTTATCCTGGTCAGCGGCCAGTAGATGAACCAGGCTTTGCCTCTAATGTTCTCCTCCGGGAGCAAACCCCAAAAGCGGCTATCCAGGCTGTTGTCGCGATTATCTCCCATCACAAAATACTTTCCTGGCGGAACCTTGAATTTAGGTAAATTATCCCTGGGACGCACTTCCGCAGGTATATCCGGATTATCCGGAAAGATCCTGCTATCCTTGTGCTGGGAATATGGTTCGCTTAATTGCACGTTATTTACAAACACTATCTTATTATGTATCTCTACTTCATCTCCCGGCAAACCGATAGCCCGCTTAACAAAATCTTTTTTTGGCTCGACCGGATACTTAAAAACAATTACGTCTCCCCGCTGGACATCCCGTATTTTCCATATTTTTTTGTCACTGAACGGTATCTTGGTCCCATAAATGAACTTATTGACAAAAAGGTGATCACCCAACTGCAGAGTTTCCAGCATTGAGCCGGAAGGTATCTTGAAAGCCTGGATAAAATAGGTACGTATAAAAAATGCCAGCACCATGGCAATTAATATTGTTTCTATCCATTCCCTTATTTCCTTCTTAATCTTTGTTTTAGTTTCCGGTAGCATCTCTTCTCCTCTTTTATTCTTTATTCTTCATCTATACTTAGTACTGACAGGAACGCTTTCTGGGGAATTTCAACCTGACCGATCTGTTTCATCTTCTTTTTGCCTTCACGTTGTTTTTCCAGCAATTTTCGTTTGCGGGAAATGTCACCTCCATAGCACTTGGCTATGACATCCTTGCGCAGAGCGCTTATATTCTCCCGGGCGATGATCTTATTATCGATACTGGCCTGAATGGGTATCTCAAACATCTGCCGAGGTATAAGTTTCCGCAATTTTGCGGCTATTTTTCTCCCTTGATACGGGGCTTTTTCCCTGGGTACAATAAAAGAGAACGCATCCACCGGTTCATGATTGATCATGATCTCCAATTTTACCAGGTCGGTCGGCCGGTAACCGATATATTCATAATCAAAAGAAGCATAACCGCGAGTAGCAGATTTTAATTTATCATAAAAATCCATAATGATCTCGGCCAAGGGCAATTCATAATTCAAAACCACGGTGGAAGTGTCCAGGTAGTGCATATTTTTGAAAATGCCGCGTTTTTCCTGGCTCAATTGCATAATATTCCCGACAAATTCACTGGGTGTAATTATCATCCCTTTAATATATGGTTCATTGATCTCCGCGATCTCCTGCGGCGGCGGAAACTTTACCGGACTGTCTATCTCTACGATATCTTCGTTCGTTTTAAAGATCTGATAAATTACATTGGGGCTAGTAATGATCAGTTCAAGATTATATTCGCGGGTCAGTCTTTCTTTGATAATATCCATATGTAATAATCCCAGGAAACCACAACGGAAACCGAATCCCAAAGCCACAGAATTTTCCGGGGAATAAACAAAAGAAGTATCATTTAAACGCAATTTTTCCAGGGCCGTAAGCAATGGTTCATAATCACCGGGATTGACCGGGAAAAATCCGGCATACACCATAGGTTTTAGTTCTTTAAAGCCATGGAACGGGGTTTCGGTCGGCCGGTCCACCATGGTCACTGTATCACCGATCTTGACATCCTGGAGATTTTTGATACCAGCGATAATATAGCCAACGTCACCGGCTTCCAAAGCCTCTGCTTGCTCCATTTCCGGCCGGAAAAAGCCTACTTCGTCAACTTCGAATTCCGCATTATTGGAAAACATCTTGATCTTTTTATCTTTTTTGATCGAACCATCCACTACCCGCACGTAGATGATCGCACCCCGATAAGGATCATAATTAGAATCAAAGATCAAGGCACTTAGTGGCTTCTCCCGGCTGCCTTGTGGAGACGGGACTTTAGCCACTATTGCTTCTAATATTTCCTTGGTACCGATACGATTCTTAGCACTGGCCAGGATAATATCAGATGTATCTACCTTCAAAATATCCTGGATCTGGTTCTTAACTTTTTCCGGATCAGCGTTCGGCAAGTCTATTTTATTGATCACTGGAATAATGGTTAAGTTATTTTGTTTAGCCAGCATCACATTGGCCAATGTCTGCGCCTCTACCCCTTGAGACGCGTCAACGACCAAAATTGTTCCCTCGCAAGCAGCCAGGCTGCGTGAAACCTCATAGGTAAAATCCACATGACCGGGAGTATCGATCAGGTTAAGCAGGTAGCTTTCCCCATTTTCAGCTTGGTAATGCATCCTTACGGCTTTGGCTTTGATCGTAATACCGCGTTCACGTTCCAACTCCATTTTATCGAGGAACTGTTCCTTCATCTTCCGTTCTGGAACAGTATGGGTGGTCTCCAAAAGCGTATCAGCTAGGGTACTTTTGCCATGGTCAATATGGGCAATTATGGAAAAATTCCTAATATGGTCAATATTCATTAAATTTGCAAAACCTCTCAAGATGTTGATTACGCGAATTCTAAATACAGATTACGCGGATGTCACTGCGATCTTATCACAAGTGTTTCTTAATGTAATTGATATTCGGCATCAGGGATGGGTCTGTGGCATAAAGAAAAGCCAGGTACACGCTCATCAGGTCCCCTAGATAGATCATACTGAATAACCTGGCTAATGCGGAATTTCCGACGGGAGCAGCGGTTTCAGTTGAACCGGTATAGTTTTTGATCAAACGCATGCTTAAAGCTAAGCGCTTTTTATCTTCAGGATAGGCTATCTTATCTTGCAAGACTATCACCTTAAAATGCTTCCGCATACCTTTCAAGCTCTGCCAGCACTCGATCTCATTATGGGTAACTTCAGGGAATGAATTATAAGCAGCGAACAATTTAGTATTTTCATTGATCATTCCCTTCCATCGCCGGCTTATCCCATCCATCATACTAGTAGCCCCATACAATACAGGTATCTTGTCAAAAAGACTGAGGGCCAGAGATTTTGCCCGGTTGTGCCGGATACCTGATCGCCCGCCCCATTGCCGGCTCAGTCTAGTGATCACCTCCAGAGTTTCCTGGATATCTTTTTTCTTATCAGCAATAAGGCCAAGATCCTGTAGTATATTCAAAACTGGAAAAAACAATAATCCGATACTGGCACGTGGTAAACCATCAGCTCTTACTTTAACCAAAGGGATCCTTTTATTAGCCGCTTCCCGCTGCATTTTTCCACCGGAAGTAATCGCGACCATTTTCGCTTTCCTGGTCCAGGCATATTTAAAGTTATGTAATGTCTCTATGGTATTACCGGAATAAGTAATGATGAATACCAGGGTCTGACTATCCACAAAAACCGGCATTTGCGAGTCCCGGTTAACCAACACCGGCAGTTTACTTTCCATCCTGAGATATCCCAGAAGCAAGTCCCCGACTATAGCCGACCCCCCCATGCCGCAAATCAAGATCTTGTTTACTTTTTTATAATTAGCCGGCAGTTTTAGATCTGATCCTAACCGGTGTGCTTCCCGTAGCTGTTCGGGGAACCGTTCCAGCTCTGGCAGCATTCCGTGCCGGTCAATTTTACCGATTAATTCCAAATTATCGATCTTCAGCGCCATCCAAACCTCTCTTTTTTTACTCTTCATCCTCAATATGATTTTGTTTGATCAGTTTTCTAATTGCCTCTACCGTCGGCAAGTCAAGTATCTTATTAACTAGCTCTTTAGAATGGTTCATCGTTGATTCCCGGATGATCTTTTTTACTTTGGGCACGGCTGAACTGCCCATACTGAATTCATCCAATCCCATACCTAATAAAATCTGAGACAATTCAGGTTCTCCCGCCATCTCCCCGCACATTCCCACTTGCTTTCCTTCACGATGCCCCGCTTCAATGATATATTTTATTTGTCTCAGGATCGCCGGATGCAACGGTTCATACAAATAAGCTACTTTTTCATTACCGCGGTCAACTGCGATGGTGTATTGGATCAGGTCATTTGTGCCAATACTTAAAAAATCCACTTCCTTAGCGATCACGTCCGCGGTTAATGCAGCCGACGGAGTTTCAATCATGGCTCCAACTTCAATATCAGGGTCAAAATCAATATGTTCTTTTTTTAATTCTTCTTTTATCTGCTCCAAAATATGGTTCGCTTTCCTTACTTCTTCGACAGTAGAGATCATGGGATACATTATTTTAAGCTTTCCACTGGTGGAGGCTTGCAGGATCGCCCTTAGCTGGGCCCGGAAAAGGTCAGGGAATTTCAGGCATAACCTGATACCCCGTAATCCCAGAAAAGGATTAGTTTCGATCGTGGTGCCCAGCTGATCAGTTAATTTATCGCCGCCCAGATCTAAAGTTCTTAACACTACGCTATGCGGGGCTATTTTCTTGGCTATATTCCGGTAGATACGCGTTTGCTCTTCTTCACTGGGAAGATCTGTCCGGTTCAGGAATATGAATTCAGTTCGGAACAAACCGATCCCAGTGGCCCCATATTCCAATGCCAGTTCAACTTCATCCGGGATCTCGATATTAGCGAGTAGTTGGACCTCCCGGCCGTCCTGAGTCACTGCCGGTAATTCTTTTAATTTATTAAGTTGTTTTTTGATCTCAATATATTTCTTGTTTCTTTTTTCATACTCTTCCAGCACGCTCTTGGTTGGATTGATTATAACTATGCCTTCGTATCCATCCAGGATTATCTCATCGCCGTTCTGTATTTTACTGGTAATATCTTTTAAGCCGACAATAGCCGGAATACCAAGGGACTGGGCCATAATAGCGGTGTGTGATGTCTTGCCTCCCATATTAGTAATAAAACCAAGGATCTTCTCTTCCCGCATTTGAACGGTATCAGAAGGCGTCAGGTCATTGGCTACTACAATGACCTCGCTTTTCAACATGGCCAGATCCTGTTTCTTTTCCCCGAGTAGATTATGCAAAACCCGTTTCCCCAGGTCTTGAATATCCCGACCGCGTTCGCGTAGGTATTCATCTCCCATAGTGGTAAAGACATGCACAAATTTGGAGATAGTTTGGGAAAACACATATTCAACGTTCATTTTTTCTTTGCGAACCTTATCAATAGTCTCTTTAACCAGCATGGGGTCATCCAGTACCAGCAAATAGGCTTCAAAAATAGAAGCATGCTTGGTACCCAAGCGGCCATTCACTTTATCCCGGATGGCGATCAGTTCCAGTTTGGTGCTATTAAGCGCTTCCTGGAAACGGACGATCTCATTCTCAACCTCGTCATCTTGCAGTTTACGCTTCTTAATACAGAAATCTTCCTGGCTAAGGATAAGAGCCTGGCCTATAACTATTCCTGGTGAAGCGGCTATGCCGCGATGCATTATCTTTTCCATTACTCTTCTCCGAATTTATTTTCTATCAGTTCTACCAGCCTGGCCATTAACTCTTCTTCTTTTTCTTTATCACCCGAGGTTTTTACCAATAACATAGATCCGGCTTCTGCCGCCAGCATCATCAGTCCCATGATACTTTTCCCGTCAACTTCTTCACTTTCTTCTCCGGGACGGAGTACCCTGACTTTGATCTTGACCTGTTTGTACTGGTTGGTCAACTGGACAAATAAAGCTGCCGGCCGCGCGTGTAATCCCAGTCTATTCCTCAATTGCAATGTTTTTTCCATGATCAGATCGCTGCTTTCTTAGAAACGGATATTTAAATAATATAACAACACACCCCAGGCCAACACTCCATAGATCAGTATATTGGTATATAGTTTTTTCCGGATCAAGCCATAGGTCATGAGTAAAGTACTGAAAAAGATAATATTCTGCCAAAGGTTGAAATCAGCGGCATAAAGCATCAAGAGCACTCCCAGGCCGATCAATCCCAATAGATTGATCACCGTGATCAGATCCTGGACATCAAATTTCTTCAGGATATCAACTACCCCGGTACCAAGGATATAGCCTTTAGCTAATCCCCCGAACCGAATATATAATCCAAACAAATTAAAGAAAAATAGAAAAAAAACAGGACCGATCAGTTTAGCGTTGCCTTCCAATGTCAGAATCATCAATATGCCGATAAGCGCGCTGAATGGCCTAAGTGAAGCCCAGAAAAAAGCATCTCCTATCGCTGCCAGTGGGCCGCTCATGATCGCTTTTACGGAGCGGATATCTTCCGGCTTGAAAGTTCCCGGCTGGTTGACCATCTTTTCTTCCATGGAAGCGGTCACTCCAACCACAAAAGAAGCCATATAAGGGTGCGTATTAAAAAATTCCAGGTGACGATGCAGTGCTTCAATACGGGCTGGTCCTTTAGGATACAGCCTTTTTATCATTGGTACGACCGTAAACAGAAAGCCCAGATTTTGGAGCCGTTCGAAATTCCATACCGCCTGGATATAAAATGAGCGGTGCATCATCTTAAATAAGTCCAGTTTAGTGATAGCGCGGCTCTGTTCAATCGCCATTAGGTCTCCTTACCCACTTTCCTGAATCTGAACGTATCCCACACCATGGCCAATCCAAGCGCAATCAACAAGATCCTGGCTTGCCCCAAACCTTCCAATATATAATCAGGCAGCTGCGGTACGACCAAATGGAAAATATATAATCCTAAATATATGGAAATAAAGTAAAAGAGAAAATACTTCAAAACGATCAATAAGATCGCCAGAATGACCATAGCCTGGATCATGAACAGGTTATCTTGTTTAGCATATTTATCGGCATAATAAACCAGCTGATTACTGAATCTCCGGACAAAAATATCCAGCTTTTTAATAATGGTACCCAAGGGCATGGCATAGCAAATACCCAGGACCATGGTGGTACTTTCACTCCCGCTCCACCACTGTTCCAGGGAAATGGAAGTAGCGGTCGCGACCACTGTCGTAGCTGCTGCGTCCAGAGGGATACTGGCGCCTAGTGGCAGTGTATTGATCCAGATTAACTCTAAGATGCTGCCCATTATCATGCCATGCATAAAATCACCGCACATCCAACCGATCAATGGCCCGATGATTATCGGGCGGGAGATCATGACCTGCCAGCAGGCAGTGACGTCCAGACTGATAATACTGGCCACCAAGCTGATCCAAATTGAGGTTAACAGCATTTAATCCTCGTTGTTCTAATCAGTAAGATCTTTCAAGATAAACTTTATAGTCGTCTGCCATTGGCCTTTTGGTTTCAAAGCCACCTGCCAGAACGGCATGATCACCGATCCCTGGTAACTGCGCTCGAATCCAGACTCTGATTGGGATACGGTTTCTAACGGGAATCTCCAGACAAATGCAGGCTCCAAAAACTGCCAGTACGCGTCTATACGGGAAAAATAATCTTTGATACCGATCCCCTGGAAAGCTTTACTTTCTTCTATACTATCCATATATTTATTATCTATTTTATCTTTGGCATTCAAGCTGTAATAAAAACACCCCTCATCATGACCAGTGGTCCCGGCAAAACAATACTCGCTGCCAAAACGCAATTCCAACTTACTATTTTCCAGGTTAGAAAGTGTGTATTCAATGGTAATGAGTGGTTGGTTCTTTAAAATAATTATCTTTTTTTCTATTTTTATCGCAGCAAAAAGTTTTCCAAACCAAACATGGCCTTCCCGGATCAACCGTAT
>JAQUQP010000026.1 GCA_028716025.1 bacterium
GCGGGAGAACTCAAGCGAGATAGAGAGCGATTTCCGCGCCGGGGAAATCGACTCGTTTTTCGGAATGACTCAGCGAGACAGCGAGCCGACAGACATGATACACGGAGCCGATTGCTATTTCATTTTCAAAAGTTTCTTGTATTTCACTAAGACATAGAGCGAAGAATACCAGGCGTACTTGATACCAGCAACGCCATCCAAGAACGCGCCATAGAGAATCATCCGGCGGAAGAGCTCCCAGGGGAAGCTCAGGAACTTGTACCAGCGCGCTTTCTTACCTGCTTTATGCATCTCCTGCGCTGCCAGGGTGGTATATTCTTCAAATTTCTTGAAATACTCAGCTTCATCCCGGTAGCTATGATGGATGACCGGGTTCTTGAGTAAACCTATTTCCCCTTCTACTGCCAGTGTTTCATGGATCGTAGTTTTATCGTATTTTCCTTTTTTCCTGCGGAATAGGCGCAGATGCTTTTCACTGCCGCAACCGCCAAAACGCATCTTATGTCCCAGGAAATAAAACTCAAACGGGATCTCATAGCCATCAATAGTTAAGGCCCCGCGATTTATTGTGTAAAGTATTTCTGTAGCCAGTTTTGGCGATACCCGCTCATCGCCATCAATATTCAAGGCCCATTCAGTAGCCAGGTGCTCCAGCGCGTATTGCTTCTGTTTCCCATATCCGCGCCAATGGCTCTGGATGATCTGGCAGCGATATTGACGGGCAATTTCCACGGTCTTGTCTGTGGAATTATCATCTACCAGCACGATCTCATCCGCCCATTTTACGCTTTCCAGGCATTCCCTGATATTGTGCTCTTCATTCTTAGTGATGATGTATACACCGATAGTTTGCATACCGCCTCTTGATCACGATGTAAGCTGGTTATAGACCGCCAAATTACCTTCTACCATTTTATCTATGCTAAAGTTTTTAACCATCTGCCGGCTGGCATCACCCATTTTTTCTCTCATTTTCTTATCTTTGAGCAATTCCATCATGGCCCAGGCCAGGGCTTCACTGTCACGCGGCGGTACCAGGATCCCGTTGATGCTATTCTGTATGATCTCAGGGATACCTCCCGTACGAGTCGCAACTACCGGCAACCCGGCAGCCATAGCCTCAAGTGTTGAAGAACCTAATCCTTCCAGATATGAAGAAACCGCAAATATATTTAAAATGGTCAATATTTGCGGTACGTCTGCCCGAAATCCGGTAAATATTACGTTATCAAGGACATTTAAGCGTGCAGCCAATTGTTTTAATTCTTTTTCCAGTTCCCCGGCTCCGACTATTAAAAATTGTGTTTCAGGGAATTGTTCGAGAACCATTTTTGCCGCATGCAGCAGGTTTTGCTGGTCTTTATGCGGCGCTAAAGCTGCCACATTTCCAATGATCGGTTTGGCCGGGTCCAGCCCTAATTCACAATACAGGTTAGTAGCCTTATCCCGGCAAAGGAAATTATTTACTTCGATACCGTCATGGACTATCGTGATCCTGGCCGGCTCAATGCCGTCTAATTCTAATACTTTTTTTACACCTTCACTGACAGCGATATATTTATCAACGCGTTGTTTATATTTTAATTTGCTGATGAAATTATTTCCGATACGAAAGTCTACCCTGCGGGTCACTACCAATTTACAGCTATCCATACCCATTGTAGCCAGGAGACCGATAGTATGCGCGTGGCTGTCATGGCAATGTAAGATATTTATTTTAAAATTCTTGATCAGCTGCCGCAACCGCCTAACCGCCAAGACATCCCATTCCCCAAATATATGCAAAGGGAAAACCGAGGTTACCTGGGAAAGAGCTTCCCCGAATAATACGCTCCCTGGAGGACAAGCCAGAAAACTGATGATATTACGCTGCCGCAGGCCATTGACCAGGTATAATACTTGTTGCTGGCCGCCGCGCCAGGATAGCGCGCTATCCAGGTGCATGATGATATTGGCATGCATCATGAAGTTACACTCCAGCTTGTTTCATTATTTTCAAGGCGATTTGTTTGGATGCTTTCAATACTTCTTCTGGTTTGCGTTTTACCGCTTCTCCTAATACTTCCAGGGTGAAGACTCCCCCGTAATTTATTTCTTTTAGCTTCCTGGCGATCTTGACGAAATCAAGCATACCTTCCCCAGGTATAAGATGATCATCCATCTTGCCATGGTTATCGCTGATATGAACGGCTATAATACGGCTGGTAAAAGTCTTTAACAGCTTGTCTAGTTCTTTGCAAAGCGACGCATGTGAAACATCGATGCATATGCCTACTACATCCTTATCCAGAGCTCCGGCTATCTGCTCCAGTTGCCAAGCTTCCCCGGCTACCATACCGCCAAGCATATTTTCCAGTGCTATCCGGACATTTTTCTTTTTCGCGGTCTCGCTGATGATCTTCAGGCTCTGTATACTGGTCGCGATACGCCGGTCCTTTTCAGAACCATCCTGGGAATTAGTCAGGATATTTCCCGGATGCGTAATAACGATCTTAGCCCCTACTTTCGCTGCCGTCTCAATAGCCTGGTTCATTTCCTCAATAGCTTTTTTCCTGGCTTTATCGTCCGGCACTGATATATCACAGTTAACCCCAAACGGGCCATGCATGGTTAAACCGCGTATTTGCTGATCCCAAAGGGCATCTTGCAGAGCTTTTACCTGTTTATGGTCATAATGGTCAAAATGGGTTGTTCCTCCCCACTCTTTGCCGCCGTTCCAAACTTCAACGATATCAAACCCGGCTTTTTTAATGAGTGGCAACAGGTCCCAGATCTTATGCGTATAAAACAATCCTGTTGATATTCCTATTTCCATATTTACTCCAATTTTTTACTATCAACTATCAACTGTTTTATTCAGTACCGCCGACTATTATTTCAGGTATTCTCAAGGTCGGCTGCCCGTCTCCCACTGGCACATGTTGCCCTTCCTTGCCACAGGTACCGATCTCAAAGTCCAGGTCTTTGCCTACCAGATCGATGGATTTAAGTACCTCGGGGCCATTTCCGGTCAGGATAGCTCCACGTACGGGTTTGCCCTGTTCCCCATTAACTATTTCATATGCTTCCACGACCTCAAAAACAAAATCACCTGTGGCTGTATTTACCTGGCCGCCGCCCATCTTTTTTACATATAATCCTTTAGGAGTTGATTTTATAATACTGGCGGGATCATGCTCTCCCGGAGTGATCATAGTATTGGTCATGCGAGGTATGGGTTTATAATGATATGATTCTCGCCGGCCATTGCCGGTTGAGGTCTTATTTTCTTTGCGGGCAGTGAATTGGTCATAAAGATAATTTTTCAGGATACCTTTTTCCACCAACAAAGTACGTTGGGCCGGTACACCTTCATCATCCATAGAAAATGAACCGCGCATATTGGGAATCGTAGAGTCATCCACTACTGAGATCAGGGCAGAGGCTACTTTTTGGCCGATTTTCCCTTTATAGACCGGGGATATCCCCTTTTGCACTGCGTCTGCTTCCAGACTATGCCCTATGGCTTCATGTATCATGGTACCGCCAGCTTGGCTGTCTAAAACTACCGGCATTTTACCAGAGGGGGCTTTTTTGGCATCCAACATACGGATTGCCCGGCCAGTAGCCTGGTCAATCAAATCACGCACCGCTTCTTCATTGAATTTTTCGAAGCCAGACAGTCCTCCGAGAACTTCCCTTCCTGTCTGGATGATCCCTCCGCTCTGAGCAACAACATTCAATATCAAGATAACGTAAATTCGCTGTTCTCGCCGAAATAGGCCCAGGGAATTAGCAATGATGATCTCTTTGGTGCGATCCCCGTAATCAACCTGTACCTGTTGAATCTTGGCATCTTTTTTCCACGCTGCTGCATTGACTTTGTTCACCAAGGAAATCTTCTCGGTCATTTCTACACTGCCCGGTTGCCGTAAAATAGAATGTACTATTCCCGAATTTCCTACTGCTAATCGCCATCCCCTGACTGGCTCCTTTTTGCCCGCGGCCTGGCTTAAACTACCTGCCAATACCAGTATTTCTTCCAAGTCCTGGCTATTTGTCGACGCATAGTAAGTCTCTTCTCCTTGAATGATTCGCAAGCCCAAACCTACGTCTATGCCGCTGGCAATAGATTCAATCTTATTCTCTTCACAAGAAATACCCTGGAGGCTGCTTTTTTCGACATAAGCTTCGGCAAAATCAGCACCATTAGCGAGCAGTTTTTTAACTACTTTTTGCAGAGCTTCTTGAGTATAAATCTGGTCTATTAACATATTATTAAATGATATCATAAAAACCCCCTAATAGCAATAAAAAAACAGGATAAACCCATAGGTCTCCTGTACTTCTTTTTCCCCATAATCTTATCTAAAAAATATCTTCTTCCGGCTCTATTTTCTTAATTAAACTGACTTTACCGCCAATTTGCTTGTCGTAGAGCCCCGCACACGCTTGCTGTAATTGGTAAGGATTCCCTTCCGCGTGATGGATAACCCGTTTAATGATCTCTTCTTCAAATTCTACCCCGGTATCTTCCAAATTCGTCAAAATAACCTTTTTCATATCTGCCTTGGTCAATTTTTGCAGTTGTATGCGCGGTGAAAAATATCTTCCAATTGGATGATGCTTAGCCAAAAACCTTTCCCAGCCAGAGGGGATGCTGGATAAGACAAATAAAAATTTTGTGCCTTTGACGATTTGTTCATCAGTAAGCACGTTCTTTAAAATGGTAAAAAGGCTGTTGATCGGTTGGAAATTTTGCACGTCATCAAGCAATATTACCCCGGCCTCGCTATGCTCCTGGATATCCTGCCAGAGCGCTAATAAAATATCTGTTAATAATGTCTGGGGATGGATTCCTTCTACTTTGCTGGAGAAATTTAGTCCTCTACCGATCACTTCCACATCCAAAGCTTTTAGTTCTCTCATAAAATTCTTCAGCTGTAATAAGGGGATGGGAAAACGGCGGGGAATCTGCTCGATCAGGTATTTAACTCCGTCCAAATCGGTATTCTTGCGGCTAAATTCATTAATACTAACAAATGAAGTGAAAACATGCATCCCCTGGGCAATTTCCCTGTATTTCATCAGGAGTGATGTTTTTCCCATACCCCAATCACCGAGTACGACAAAGTGGTCGCACCTTCCCCGTCGGGCCTCATATAATTTACGGGAAAAGAATTCCAAGTCAGCATCGCGGCCGACAATGATTTTGGGTTCCCAGCCTGTTTTTGGCGTAAATGGATTCGGTACTGGTATCATGATATTAACTAATAGCATAAATCCGGCTGGGCTTCAACATATTTTCATTGACAATCTCCGCGTCATCTCTTTATAATATAATTTATACTATTAACGTCATCAAATTACAGAAAAGGTGCCCAATGAAAAAAACTATTATTATAACTGCTATCGGCAAGGATCGTCCAGGCATAGTTGCCGCGGTATCAAAAGTGCTCTACGAAACCGGTTGTAATATTGAAGATTCCAGCATGACCATACTGGGCAATGATTTTGCCATGATTCTGATGGTGACCCTGCCTAAACAGGGATCCGCTCTGTTGCTCGATAAAAAGTTAGTTGCGGTGAGAAATAAATTGAGGCTTTCCATCGCCCTACGCCCATTGAGCCCGGCTGAATTGAAGGTTACCAACACCGATAACACCATCCCCTGTATGATCTCTGTTTACGGGACAGACAAACCGGGGATCGTTTACCGGATATCTGATTTCCTGGCGAAGAATAAGGTCAACATTACAGATGTGGAAACCAAGATCATTTCTCCTGAAACAAACCAGATCTATGTAATGATGCTGGAAGTAAATGTCCCGGCTCCAGCCAGGCTGCCCCAGATAACCAAAGCTTTAGCCGCCCTCGCCCATGAATTGCATATAGATATAACTATTAAACCTATTGAAAGCTACCAACTTTAGTCAGGACACTAATGTCAATATTACCGATCATCCAGTACCCTAATCCGATCTTAAAAACTCCATGCGATGCTCTGCATCAAGAATTGCCGGGTATTGAACAGCTTATCAAAAATATGCAAGATACTTTAATGGCTTATCCTTTTTGCGTTGGACTGGCAGCGCCCCAAGTAGGTACCCTTTTACGGATTGTGATCGTTGACTGTTCACGCAGCCGCAAACCATGCAAACATCACGGGAACCTGGTCCTGATCAATCCAGTCATTACACATAAGGAAGGCGAACTCGTGATGCGCGAAGGATGCTTAAGCCTGCCAGATTATACAGGTAACGTAAAAAGGACTGTTTCAGTTATTGTAGAAGGACTGGATAGCGATGAGATCCCGCAAAAAATAGAGACTGATGGGTTTGAAGCAGTAGTATTGCAGCATGAGATCGATCATCTTGACGGCATACTCTTCCTGGACCGGATCACCTCCCTGAAAACCGACGTCTTCAGGCGTAAGAATTACTAACAAAAGAATAAGGCAATCAGGATATTAGGGAATCAGGGTGAAGTTTACCAGGGTATCAGGAACTTCCTGATCACCTGATCTCCGTTTTACTTCAGGAATCAGTGTAATCCCATTAGGATTTACGTTTAATTAATTGTTTTTCCTTGAGATGATCCCGGTAATAACGGGAAAATTTGTGGGTGCCGTCGCCTTTAGCAATAAAAAACATATTATCTGATTTCCCAGGATTAAGTGCGGCTTTTATAGAAGCCAATCCAGGATTGCAGATCGGGCCCGGTGGTAAGCCCGGATGTTGATAGGTATTATATGGAGACCTGGTTTTCAGATCGGCCAAGCTCAACGCAGTTTTGGTTCTACCTAAAGCATATTGTACGGTAGCGCATGATTCCAACAACCATTTTTTCTTCAGGCGATTATAAAAAACCGCGGCAACTTCCGGTTTTTCTTCAGATCTTTTTGCTTCTTTCTCAATAATAGAAGCCATGGTTAATACCTGCCGCTGGCTCAGGTTTAAGGTGTCACATTGTGCCAATAATTTTTCATTAAAAACACTATTGAATTTTTCTACCATCATTTGCGCCACAGCCTCTGCCCGAGTACCCGGCAAAATGGCATAAGTAGCCGGATACAAATAACCTTCCAATCCTTTTTGCCTGACAATTTTCAAGAACTGATCCCGGTTGACCAATTTCTTCATCGAAAGCAAGCTGGCGATCTGCACGCTGCTATAGCCTTCAGGAATGATCACTTTAACCCCGTAGGTCTCCCCTTCGGACATTTTCGTCAACATATCCCCGAAGCTCATATTAGTGTTTAAGTCATAGCAGCCCGGCCGTAGCTTATTAGCCAATCTTTTGAATCTGGCATAGGCCAGGAAAAGATAGGGAGACCTGATCAATTGCTCTTCTTTAAGCATAAAAGATATTTCTTTGGCATTCATGCCGTGTTCAATAACTATGATCCTCTCAGTATAAGGCGTATAATAGATACTGCCCACCAAAAAAACTAATAGGAACAACACAGTAATGCGATATAGCAGTTTCCTTTTATCCATTCTTTCTCCCCGTCTTCTTAAAATCCATATATCCCTGCAAAATAAACACAGCGGCTAGTTTATCGATCGCTTGCCGGCGCTTTTGCCTGGAAACATCCGCCTCAATCATTGTCTTCTGCATAGCGACCGTGCTTAAACGTTCATCCCAGGTAACTATCGGTATAGACACAGCTGCAGATAACCTATTTTTAAACAATAGCACAACTTTTACTTTTTCGCCACTACTTCCATCCATATTCAGCGGCAATCCGATGACGATCTCGCCAATATCATATTCTTTTATTTTTTCAGCGATACAGGCAAAATCTTTTTCTAGACTGGTTCTCCTGATCGTAACTATTGGTTGAGCCATAATATGCAAAGGGTCAGTGACCGCTATGCCGATCGTTTTTTCTCCTACATCCAGTCCCATTATCCTTTTCAAGAAGATTTCCCGTCCAGTTCACTTAAGGTCACTAACCGGAATCCTTTTTTCTTTAACTCCTTAACTAGCAAAGGCAGCGCTTCCAAGGTTTGCTTGACGCCACTGTGCAAGAGAATGACGCTCCGGTCTTCCACATTGGTCAGTATTTTTTTCATAATATATTCTACCGGGGGACGGTCGGTATCACTGGAATGTATTGACCATAAAGCCATATCTTCGCCGTTTTCTTTAGCTACTTCCACAATCTTGTAGTTGTAATGCCCTCCCGGTGGACGGAAATATCGTGGGATTAAGCCGGTGACCCGTTGGATTAATTCCTCATTGGTCTTTATTTCATAATTTATCTGCACATCATCCAGTTGGGTTAAATTGTAATGATTATAGGTATGATTCCCGATCTCATTCCCGCTCCGGGCTATCTCCTGCAGCAGATCCGGAAATAGTATTACCTGTTTACCTACTACAAAAAAGGTAGCGCGCGCGCCTTCCTGCTCCAGTATTTTCAATATTTCCCTGGTAAATACCTGATGTGGACCGTCATCAAATGTCAAAGCTATACAAGGCTTGTTTAAATATTCCTTAAAATTAAAATTGTTAAAATCTTTTGTCGCGGCAGTGGATATATTGCTGATCTGTGACCGCAGGATGAAACTAAAAATCATTACCCCTAGGCTTACCTTGAGGATTTTTTTAGTCATCAGTGTTTTCTTGCCTCCTTTTGAAGATATCGAATTAAGCGAAATATAGCGAATATCACGAATAAAACAAATTACTTTTTGATCTCTCCTATTTTGATCTCTTCCAAGATAGAATAAACCGGCCCCGCAGGTGTCAATTTACTTTCCATGACCAATATCTTATCTACTAATTGCTCGCCAAAACCAATGCTGGCGAATTTATGCAATTGGGTAGTGAGCACCCCGATGTTTTTCGTGGACCTGATACGACCGAATGTTAAATGAGGAGAAATATCCTTCTTCTCTGTAATCCCGGTAACCATGGTCAGATGCCTTTTAGTCACCTCGATCAAGGTTATCGCTTCATCCCTTCCCTTTTCTACGCCAGTCCAGATTATGCGCGGGTCACCATACGGAGGGAAAGAACCCACATATTTGATCTCTAGGATAAAAGGAGTGATTTCACTCGCAATTCCACGGCAAACCTGGATAACTTCCTGGACTTTTTTACCCCCAACTTCACCGCAAAAATGTAGGGTTAAGTGTAAATTTTCTTTAGCAACCCAGCGCACATCAGCGCCAGCCAATTTCAATTGTTCTTGTACTTCGGCAACTTTTTCTTTTATCCCGGAGTTAATGCCAATACCTACAAAAATACGCAACTATATTTCTCCTTATCCATTCACCGATTCCTGTTGTTGCATGGCCAATTTTTGTTTATGCATATAATCGTGATAAAGTATTTGTATGACGACCTTGATCATACTAGCTACGGGCACAGCCAGTATCACACCCATCAAACCGTAAAATTCCGCCCCGATCATGAGTGCTAATAATACCAATACGAAATGTAAATTAACACTAGTGGACAGGTAATATGTGGAGATAATAGTATTATCCAATATCTGAATACTGATAAACAAAACAATTAGTTTAAGGGCCAGCGACAGATCACCCTGTATTACGACCATCAATATCGGCGGAATTGCCCCAAACCATGCTCCCAGGACCGGAATAATATTAAAAACACCGGCCAGTAAGCCAAAAATCATGGCAAAATCAACTTTTAAATACAATAATCCAAAAACACTGATCAAGGTCAACCAGAAAAGACGCATTACTTGTCCATGCAGGAAATCACGCATAACCTGGTTAATTTCAGATACGATACTCAGGATCGTTTCAGTATGACGGCTGGGCACAATGGCAAAAAGCCATGTGGAAAAACGGTCCGCATCAAGTAACAATGCGATAGTGACAAATGGCACCAAGACATACAAAGACAGGAAATTAAAAAGGTTACCGATGATCTGCGGCAAATGGGACGGAATTCCAGCCGCTAGACTATTCAGCTTTTGCATAGCCAATTCAGGCAAATTCTTACTTTTTAAAGGCGGGTAATATTTTACCAAATGGTCTTGGACCTTGGTTAACGAGTTCCTGACCTGCGCTGCTATTTCCGGCAATTTTTCCTGGAATAAGTGTATTTCATCCATTACCGTTGGCACTAGGAATATGACAGCCTCTATAAGGATCAGCAGGCAAATAACGGATAGGATCAAAACAATTACCCCCTTTTTATAACCCTGAGCATGGTAATGGTTGATCAACGGATTGAGCAAGTAAACCAAGACCACGGAAATTATAAACGGGGAAAGGACACTCCTGATCTCATAAGTAAACCAGAAGAGTACAGCAAGTATGATCAACGCGAAAATATACTTGTTGCGAATTGTCTTAACCTCCATCGATCATCCCGCGTAAGCGGGACGAGAGAATAACCGAAATATTTTTAATGACCGCTAATCCTATTTTGGGATTTTTATCAATCATACTGTCAAAATTCGCTTTATAGATAATACAAACCTGGCAAGGGACTAATACTTTAGCCGTGGCCGAACGAGGTTTTTCTTCCAGCAGAGCCATTTCCCCAAAGAAATCACCGCTCTTCAAGCGGGAAAGTATTTTTTCTTCTTTCAACAAGCCGCTCTTACGGGTAATAGCTACTTCCCCGCTCATAATAATGAACAGGGCTTTCCCTAATTCCTGCTCAGCACAAACAACCTCTCCGGTTTCATATAAACGGCAATACATGGCAGTTGCCAATTTACCGATATCAAAACTATTTAGTCCTTTAAAGATACTGATCTTACTGAAAAAATCGATTTTTTGGCGCATTTCCCGGTCAATAAATAAATTAGCGAAATATTTTCTGATATCTAGCATAAGAACTCCTTGAGATTACAATAAAGATCGGCGCAGCATATCCAGAGCATAAATTGCCGCTTTTTCCCTGATACCCCGCCGGTTACCGGCAAAATGCTGCTCCTGGCATTGCTCACCTTGGTCACTGACTAAGGCACAGTAGACCAAGCCGACTGGTTTTTCCGGAGTGCCTCCTCCAGGACCGGCAATACCGGTAATACCGATACCAATGCTGGATTTAAATAGTTTTCGCGCTCCTCTGGCCATTTCTAGCGCCACTTGCCTGCTAACCGCTCCTTCTTTCTCCAAACCTTCTGCGGTTACTCCCAATATTTCTTTCTTAACTAAATTATTATAGGCAATCACAGATCCTTTAAAATACATTGATGCGCCAGAGACATCAGTGATCATTTTGCTAAGCAGCCCCGCTGTGCAACTCTCGGCGATAGCCAGGGTCATTTTCTTGCGGCCCAGTAAATTGCCGGTTACCTGCGGTAGGGATTCGTCGTTTTCACCAAAGATATTATTGCCCAGTTTTTCTTTTAATTCCCGCTTGGCCTTATTAATAAAACCGTCTATGAGCAGTTCGTTTTTACCCGAACCGATGATCACTACGTCGACAACACCCGGACGCGCGACCAGGGCAAACCGTAAGTCTCCGCCTTCCAGTTTGCGTTCTATCTCAACCTGCTCCTTGATCTCTTCATCAACCTTGCTTTCACTCATTCCCGCTACATGCATGACGTGCAGCCTGGTCAGGCCGCGTTCGTATTTTTCTTTCAAGAAAGGAATGACTACTTTGTTGATCATTGGTTCTATCTCGAACTGCGGGCCAGGGAGCAAGATAATGGTTTCCGCTATAAAATCCTGGTGTTTCTGCAATTCAATGATCTGCCCGGGCGCTGTGCCTATTTCATTCGGGATCAGCCGCGCTCCTTCAATGTAATATGCCTGCTTTTCATTTTTCTTGGGCATCTCCTGCCCGCGTTTGGCAAAAAAAGCAGCCACTGACTGCATAGCTTCCCGGCTAAAGATCAGTTTCTTATCCAGTACTTCGGCCATAACTTCCCGGGTCAGGTCATCAAAAGTCGGGCCCAGGCCGCCGGTAATAAACACTATGTTCGCACGCTTGAAAACCTGGCGGAAGGCTTCAGCCATATTAGCCTTATTATCTCCCACCGTGGTCTCATATATTAAATTAAGGCCAATGCCGGTTATTTTTTCGCTTAAATAACTAGCATTGGTATTTACCTTACCCAATAAGAGCTCGGTTCCTATGGAAATTATCTCTGTGTGCACCCAACCCCCTTCAAGATCAAATCCGAAGCACTAAATTCGAAATCCTAAACAAATTCAAAGCTCAAAATTCTAATTGAAAAAGTTTAGATATTTGATATTATTTAGTATTTCGATATTAGAATTTAGAATTTGCTCTCAACGCATTACTACGTTGCCGGTATCGATATTAAATATTTCAATATTCGTCTCATGGTCGACAATTTCAATCGTGCCGGCCGTGGGACTCCCTTTTGGCAAAGCCGGACTGCCTGGATTAAGCAGGATCATTTTTTCCAGCCGCTCCAGTTTCGGCAGATGCGTATGGCCCACTATAAAAATGTCTATATTCAGTCTTTTCGCTAATTGTATCTTTTCATCATCTGATAATTTATGCCCGTGGTTGACCATGATCCTTTTGCCATTGACATAAACAAAAGCGTAAGGCGACAATAAAGGCACATTAAGCGCCGCCTGGTCCACTTCACTATCACAGTTGCCCTGCGCTACCACCATCGGAATAGAAAGGTTGTTTATAGCTTTGACCAGGTCTCCCGGGGCATAACCTTCAGGCAATGGATTGCGCGGCCCGTAACTAAACAGGTCGCCGGCATTAAGGATCAATTCCACATTCCTGGCCCTAAAATGATTGACTGTTTTTTCAAAAGCTAACAGGCTTCCATGAAGGTCACTGACAACACCGATCTTCACAATAATTCCTCCATTACAAATGCGTCAGCATTTCCGACTTATTTATACTCCAATACCTGTTTTCTTGTCAATACAAAATTATGATATATATAATAAAAACACCACTGCCGCTAGCAGTGGTGTTTAAATAGCATACAAAATATGGTATAGGAGAGGTTATTGGCTTCCCAGCCGTTGTTTCAATCCTTCATATTCATCCCAGATAGCCTTAGGCATGCGATCGCCAAATTGCGCAAAAAACTGTTGGTGGCCCTTCAGTTCTTCCAGCCATTCATTTTTATCTACTGCCACCAGTTTTTCCATAGTTTTTTCAGATAGTTTCAACCCATTCAGGTCAATATCCTGCGGCCGTGGTACATAGCCGATCGGTGTCTTCTGCGCGTCTATCTCACCGCGGCAGCGGGACAAGATCCATTCCAACACCCGCAGGTTTTCACCGTAACCCGGCCAGAGGAACTTTCCATCTTCATCTACCCGGAACCAGTTCACATGGAATATTTTGGGTTTTTTCTCGATCTTTTCTCCCATATTTAACCAGTGTCCAAAATAATCAGCCATATTATAACCGCAGAACGGGAACATCGCCATTGGGTCACGTCTAACTTCACCCTGCTTACCAAATTGTGCGGCAGTGCGTTCACTGGCCATAGTAGCGCCAACATAGACGCCGTGCTGCCAATTAAACGATTCATATACCAGGGGTGCCAAATGCGCCCGGCGGCCGCCGAAAACAATGGCAGAGATAGGTACCCCGTGATGATGTTCCAGGCGATAGGAAATTGAAGGACATTGCTTTGCCGGAACAGTAAAACGGCTATTGGCATGCGCCCCTTTAATAATATTTCCTTTTTCGTCTTTTAATCCCGGTTTCCAGGGACGTCCCATCCAGTCGATCCCCTCAGAAGGGACAGGGCCATCGCCTTCTTCCCACCAGACGGTACCGTCCATTTTAAGGAGCACATTGGTATAAATAGTATTCTTCTTTATCGCTTCCATCATGTTGGGATTAGTTCTTGAATTCGTACCGGGAGCTACCCCGAAAAAACCAGACTCAGGATTAACCGCCCACAGCGCCCCATCAGTATCAACCCTCATCCAGGCAATATCGTCACCTACGGTCCAGACCTTATAACCCTTGGCCTTTAATCCTTCGGGAGGAATGAGCATGGCCAGGTTAGTCTTGCCGCAGGCACTGGGAAAAGCAGCTGCGATATAGTCGATCTTACCACCAGGCTCTTCAACACCCATGATCAGCATATGTTCTGCCAACCAGCTTTCTTTCTTAGCTATATGACTGGCTATCCTCAAACTTAAGCATTTCTTACCCAGCAAAACATTTCCGCCGTAACCGCTGCCTACGCTCCAGATCGCATTATCTTCCGGGAAATGCAGGATCAGCCGTTTGGTAATGTCCAATTGCGCTTTACTGTGCAGGCATTTCGTAAATTCACTGGTTGTACCGAGTTGTTCCAGGACTTTAGTCCCGATCCTGGTCATAATCCTCATATTAAGAACCACATAAATACTGTCGGTAAGTTCTACTCCTATCTTACTGAAAGGCGAACCTACAGGGCCCATGGAAAATGGGATAACATACATAGTCCGGCCACGCATCGCACCGGTAAAAATTTCTCTCGCCCGGTGATAGGCTTCTTTAGGCAACATCCAATTATTACTCGGGCCAGCATCGTCTTTTTTACTGGTACAGATAAACGTAAGATCTTCGGTACGTGCCACATCGTTGGGAGCGGTACGATGATAAAGACATCCGGGCATTAGTTCCTGGTTCAAACGAATTATCTCACCGCTATCGCAAGCCTGCTGTTCCAAGTCCGCTCTTTCTTCTTCAGAGCCATTGATCCAGACTATTTTATCAGGCTGACACATTTTAGCGCATTCCTCTACCCACTTTTTTAGTTTCTTATGCTTGGTCATGTAATCTCCTTGTTTTTAAGACTCCAGCAAACCAGACAATAAACTCCAGTTACTGTATTTTTTCTATTTTCCCGCCGTTTATAGTCAATAGTATTAGTTGCTTCTCCGCGTCCCGGTTACTGCCGAAAGTGGTTTTTCCGGTCAAACCAGGGAAATCCTTAATACGCTGTAATTCATTTTTAATATTCTCCCGGGTGAATCCCCCCGCATATATACATTGCGCCAGTATACGCACTGTATCGACACAATGTGCCGCCAGGCTGTCCGGCGTTTCGCCAAATTTTTGTTTATATTGCTGCACAAATCCCATGATATTCTGGCTATGGCTGTCCACATAAAAACTTGTCGTATAGATAGCTCCTTCCAGGAATTCCATACCTCGGCTCACTTTCCCATCATCGGTCCAAGAATTTACCCCGGCCAATATTGGCCTTATACCGCTTTGGTATACCTGCTGCGCAATTCCCGGCAGTTCCGCAGTATAGCAAGGCACGAAAAGAACTTGTATCTCTTTATTGCCTATCCTGGAAATGGTCGAATTAAAACTATATGTATCAACAGTATAAGATTCTTTCCCGGCCAATATTCCTCCCATTTCCTTGATCCGCCGAGCGGAAATCTCAGCCATATTGACGCCATATTCGTTAAATGGGTACATAATAGCGAATGAACGTTTTCCATCCACCTGGAACAGGTATTCGATCAATCTTGCCGCATTAATACTGTAATTAATCCTGTTCCTGAAAACATAAGGACCGATTTCAGGAATACCGATCGCTCCAGCCGCCGGAGTAATGAATACCACTTTCCGGCGATTAGCCTGGATAGCACCGGCAAAAGCCAGTTCATCAGTCATCCCTCCGATAATAGCTATTAAGTCATTTCGTTCAGCTAGACTGCTAACCGCTAGGGTCGCTTTGGCTGGTTGGCTGTTATCATCAAAAAAAACAGCTTTTAGCACCGTACCGCGCACACCACCGATACGGTTTATTTCATCAATGGCAAACTCGATCCCCTGCTTGGCATTTTTACCTAGTTTCGAGTATTGACCCGTTTCCGGCAGCACTATACCTATAGCCAGTTCCTTAGGGCCAAAAGCAATGGTTGACTGCTGTTTTCCCTGACAACCGCCTAAAACAAATAACAGAGCCAAAAAATAGGCAGCAGGCAAAATACCTTTATAAAAACACCGTCGAGAGATCATAAAAACTTATCCATTTCTTTCATGGAACAAAATTCACCGCACATGGTGCAGCCGAACTTATTACGCAAACGCATTTTTGTTCTTTCGTTACCAAACTTTTCCGGATCAAGGCTTAAGCTGCATTGTTTTTTCCAGTCCAGGGCTTTGCGGGCGATAGACATCTTTTTATCCCACTCTGCGGCATTTCCTATTCCTTTGACAATATCAGCGGCATGAGCAGCAATACGTGAGGCCATTATCCCGTCTTTAACATCAGTGACATTAGGCAAACGCAAATGCTCAGCCGGAGTTACGTAACATAAAAAGTCGGCACCGTAGCTTGCTGCCAGCGCACCGCCAATGGCGCAGGTAATATGGTCATAGCCGGGAGCAATATCAGT